>JACQFZ010000055.1 GCA_016199745.1 Gammaproteobacteria bacterium | reverse complement strand
GCAATCGCCGCTCCAGCCGTCGAACTTGAAGCTGGCGTTGTAGGGGGTGGCGGTTAAGACGTCGGTGCCGCTGCCGAATTTGCGCAGGCAGTTGGCGCTGGGGCTGTTGACGCCGGCGGCGATGGAGCCGCAGCTGATGCCGGTGGGGCTGGTGATGTAGCCGAAGCCGGAGACGGCGACGCGGAGCAAATTACTGCCCGACGCGGTCGAGGAGAAATTGGCAGTTACCGTTCGTGCCGTTGTCATGCTAACGGTACAACCGCCAACACCGGCGCAGGCGCCGCTCCAACCGGCAAACGAATAACCGGCTGACGGTGTTGCCACTAACGAAACGGACGTACCGCTGTCGTAGCCTTGGCTGCAATCGGATGGGCAAGAAATTCCCGGCGTCGAGCTCGTCACCGAACCCCCATTCGCGACCACGACGGTAAGCACGATGCCGCCGACAGGTCCCGGACCGCTAGTGTCGGTATCACCGCCATCGCCGAACGTTGTTACTTCATCAGAACCCGAGCCACCACCACAGGCAACCAAAAACAAGGTGGCAACAACAAGCGCGATCGTGCGGAAAATAGCGGGCGAAAAAACGGGACGAAGCGACATATTATTGTTATCCCCTAAAAGTTATTGCGGCCCTTCAGCATTGCGCTGCACCGAAATACAGGCGGTGGGCCAACGTTTGTATCTAAGTCTTACAACACCAGCGCCGAGTCTTCCAGGTAACCGGGCGACATCGAAGCGCTGGCAGGATTGGCGGCGAAGTCTATCCGAAGGACGGTCAACCGCGAAGCGCTAATGCCGTAACGCGTCATCCATGGCGGCGCGCCAATGCGCATATCGCGCGGTAAATGCCGCATTTGCGATAGGTAACAATGGGATACCGACCGACGCCGGCCAATCGGCCGCCACCCCGGCCACCAATCCGGCAAGCCCACGGGCGGTGGCTTCGTGTTCCTGCGGACGCTGCACCGGCAGACCGGTCAAATCGGCTAGCCGCTGGCACAAGCCGTCGCAACGTGCGAGCCCACCGGTCACCAACAGCGTGCGCAAGGCATCGCCGACGACGTGCAATCGTTCGATATTGACCGCCAGTAAAAACACGATGCTCTCGGCGATCGCCACCGCTTGCGCGCTCGGCGCGGCGGCGCCGACGAAGCGCGATGCGAAATTCGGTTGCCAATACGGTGCACCGAGGCCGCCGACGCCGTTCAAAAAAATCGGCGGCGTCTCCGTACGTGCGAGCCAATCCGGCAACGACGCTTCGACATCGCTCAAGCCGGCCGACTCGCTGAACCATGCGAGCGCGGCGCCGGCGCCGTTAACGGTTCCTTCCAATGTATAAGTCGTTGCGCCCGCTTGCCGCCGCACCGCACTCGTCAACAGGCCGTCGACCCATTGCGGTGTATGCAAGACGCGCTGCACGAACGCACCGGTGCCGATATTGATGTAACCGGTGGTTGTCGCCGGTTCGCCAAACGCAAAAAGCGCGGCCGACTGATCGCCGGTCAATACCGTCAGCGGCAAGCGTTGCGGTCCGATGCGCAGGTGGCCGAATTCGAAGTGCGTCGGTACGCAACGCGGTAGTGCCGTTAACGGCACCTCGAATAACTCGAGCAGGCGATCGTCCCAATCGCCGCTGGCAATATTCCACAGCAGCGTGCGCTGGGCGTTGGCCGGATCGACCACGAGCGGTTGTTCCGCCAACAAGCGAAACGCCAAGAAACTCGCTAACGGCGCAAGCACCAGCCGGCCGTTGTCCGCAGCGGCACGTACCGCGTCGAGATGCTCGAGACACCAACACATTTTTGACGCGCCATAGTGCGGCGATAACCGCAGGCCGGTACGGCGATCGATGTCATGCGCCCGCGGTGCGATCGACGCTAGCTGCCGTTGCGCCCGCCGATCCTGCCAAGAAATTACCGGCGTGAGGGCGCGACCGCTGATGCGATCCCAGGCAACGAGGCTAGAACGCTGCGTGGCCAAACCAACGGCAATGACATCGTTCGCACGGGCGCCCAAATCGGCAAGCGCTGCGGTAGCGACCGCGCGCAGCGAATCGACGACCGCTTCGGGGTCTTGCTCGACCTGATCGACGGCGGGATACGTTGTCGCGACTTCGCGAACGGCGCGGGCGATGACATCGCCGCGTTCATCGAATACCAGCGCGCGACTGGCGTGGCCACCTTGGTCGAGACAAAGATAAAGCGGCATACCGAGAAATGGCCGCTAGTCTTTCCGCACCTCGGCGCTGCCGATGCGCGTCAGCGGGATACGAGCGACGGTGACACTGCCTTGGGCGCGGCGCTCGAGCACCGCCATGCGATTGGTGACCTCCACCAACGTGCCCTCGCGCGGCGGCTGTCCGCGTTCGTGCACACGCACATAGCGATGGAGATACCGCTTCAGCTCGGCGATCAACACCGGCCGGAATTGCCCGGTCGCTGCCGGTGGCGCCACACTGGCGCTCACCGGTGGCTTCGCGGCCGGCGGTGGTTCGGGTGCGGCGGCGACCGCCGGTGCCGCTGCCGGCAACTCGCCGTAAACAAAGCTCAAATCCTCTATCGGTTTACCGTTGACGTGCGCGACCAGATTCAACATCGTCACCGCGTCCGCCGGCTTGTAGTGCGCGAGCGCACGCAGATCGGGCAGATCCTCGCTCGGTTGCGCGCGCAACGCTAACTCGCCGTTCGCCGTCGTCAGATAGTCGCGGTAAGCCGCACGTATGCCGGGGCCGGGGAGAATTCCGAGTTGTTGAAAAAACGCACCGCCGTGCTCGACTTCCGCCTGCAGGTATTGGGCTTCGGTGATGCCGGCCGCCTTAGCGCAATATTTGCGCAGGCGCTCGTTGTACGACAAATCTTTGAGCACGACGCCGACTTCCTTAATGCGTGGCGACGCTGTTTTGAAATCGGCCAACCCGGCTTGAACACCGCTGAATTTGATATCCATGACAAACCGGTTCATGTCTTTGAGCTCAGCCTCGGTCCGCAGCTTCAGCAATCCGGCGACACCGTTGAACGTGTAGTCGAAACCGAAATCCGCCGTCAGCGTTTCATAGCCGAGCTCGCGCAAAAATCCCAATTGATTGGTCGCTAGATTGCCGCAGTTCGGTCGCGTCGGCTGGCGCTCGCTGGCAGCGGCTAGAAAACGATCGGCGACGTTCACCAGCTCGCCGTCCAACTGCAATTTGACGTCGTGCAACACCAAACGAAACGAGTCCGGCGGCGTGTTGTCCTTGGCGTGACGCGCGAAGCGCAGTAGATGGCGCAGGCTGCCGGCACTGAACGATGCCTCGCTGATCGAAACGACGTCGTCGATGCCGTTGGGTTTGAGCGTTAGCTCATCGATCTGCACCGTGCCGCCCCAGAGGGTGGAGCCGATACCGCGGTACTCGACGGCGACGAACAAAGCGACTTGCTGGCGGAAGCGCTCGACCGCGGCGTGCGTCTGCGAGTAGAGGTAATACTTGAGTCCGGCGTAAACGGCGACCGTCAACAACAGGACGATAGTAAGGAGCCTGCTGAGCTTATTCATTCACGGTACCTGCCGGGCGCGGCAACGTTTTGTAGATATTAGAGTTCTCGAGCGGACCATAGTCGACAGGGGAACACCGCGCAAGCCTCGACCGGCGAACGCGACCTCGAAAACCAACGAGAGTCGACGCCGTTAGCCGGCAGCCAAATAGCGGTTCCAGTCGTAGCCACCGGCACCGCTGGCAATCAGCCAAGGATTGCGCAGTGACGGCTTGTTGTAGCGCAGCGGCGCTCCGTCCGGGTCGACCACCCGACCGCCGGCCACCTCGACGATGCACTGCGCCGCCCCGGTGTCCCACTCCATCGTTGGCCCCAAACGCGGATACACGTCGGCCATGCCCTCGGCCACCAGGCAAAACTTGAGCGAGCTGCCCATCGACACCAGATCGTGCTCGCCGACCCGCGTTAGGTAATCCTGTAACGAGGCATCGGCATGCGACCGGCTCGCCACGACGCGCGGTCGTCGACCGTCATAGTGCTGCGCGCGGATCGCGATCGGCGCACCGGCACCTTGGCGCTTGAAGGCACCGAACCCACGGCAAGCGAGATAGGTGACGCCGTTGACCGGCACGTGCACCACACCCAACACCGGCTCGCCGTGCTCGATGAGGGCAATGTTCACGGTGAACTCGCCATTGCGGCTAATGAATTCCTTGGTGCCATCGAGCGGATCGACCAGCCAGAAACGCGTCCAGCCGGCGCGATCGGCATAGTCAACGCTCGCCGCCTCTTCCGACAAAATCGGTATTTGCGGCGTGAGCTGGGTGAGTCGCTCGACGATTACCGCTTGCGCGGCATCGTCCGCCGCAGTCACGGGCGAACCGTCGCCTTTAGCGGTGACACCGAACTCGTGCGCGTAAACGGCGAGGATACGTCGGCCGGCTTCCAGTGCCGTTTGCTCGACAGCATCGATAGAGCGACAAGGATCGAATGACATTTAGATTGCGCCCAATGAGAATTGCACCTAGGCAGCGAACATCATGCGCTGCGCGCCGATTGTTCTTTCTTCAATGCCGCTAGCTCTTTCCAATGACTTACGATTGTCGGCATCGCCGGCGGCGCGGCGTCGACACCCAGGGCACGCAGCACATCGGCGCTCGGCACGGTACGGCCGCCGGTGACGAATAACCCACGAACGGTCGCCAGCGCGCATAACACGTCGCCACGTTCGAAGCGCTGCTCCAAATAAAAATACTTCTCGTCCCAGGTCAGCATGCGCGTCACCAACGTAAATTTGCCGAACGGCGGCAGCGAACGAATGAAACTGATTTCGGCGCCCGACAGTACCGGCGTCCAACGATACTTCAATAGCAATTTAAAAAGGCCGATCTGCACCAACAAGTGCATACGGCCAAGATCCATGAAGGTCAGGTAACGGCCGTTGTTCATATGGAAGTTGAGATCGCAGTCGTTCGGCCAGACACGGAACGAGAGATGCGATTCGGCGAAGATATCGCGCCGACGTACGAACGGAATCAGTAACAACAACCGCAGCAGGCGCAGGTACAGATTCATAAATCACTCGGTTGGCCGACTCCTTATATTATGAAGGCGGCCAACCGAACGAGCATCAAAAATAACCGGTGGCGCTCAGGAATATGCCGCTGCCGGAGACGTTGATCTCATGACCGCCTTCGTCTTCGGCGATCGCATGCAGGTATTTGACCTCGGTGCGCAGGGCGAACCAACTAATAAATCGCCACTGCACGCCGCCGACCAGCTGCAACGCCGGACCACCGGCATCGCCGCTGATACCGCCGCTAAAATCGACGGCGACACCGCCAACGCCCGCGCCAATGTAGGGCTGCCACGCGCTTTGTGGGTGGAAGTAATACTTGCCGTTAAACAAGATCACCTGGCTATCGATCGAACCGGACGCGCCGGTGGACGGCGACGTGTAATCGTTCGAGTAGCGCATGAGCTCGACGCCCAACGACAGCGTCGGCCGCAAAAACCACTCGACTTCCACACCTGTCGCCATGCCGCTATCGTCAAACTGGCGATCGACGCCCAAAAACGTTTGCGATTCCTCAGCCAACGTGAAATTCCCGAACTTCGGTGAGACTGCCGCGCGGGTACGCCGCGAACGGATACCGGGTTCGATCACCGTGGCGGCTGACGGCGTCGCCGTGCTCGCCGCCGAGGCCGCCGGTATTCGCGTTGGCGTCAGCGACGGTCCGCCCGGCGCGGCCACCAACTGTCCGCGTTGGATTTGGCTGCGGCCGATGGCGAAGGAAACCGGCTTCAGCGCCAACAGGCCGTTAGTGGATTGGTACAACTCGATGTAATAGATACGCCCCGCTTCGACCGTCAGCGCCGTGCTGATCGCCGTGCCGGCGAGACGCGCCTCGACTCGACCCGGCGCCATGCTCCAATAACCGAAGGTTCGAGCACCGAGATAGGCCGCTTCGCTGCCATTCAACAACAGCGTCGCCGTCGAGCTGTCGGCATCGTCGGCACGATAGACGTAAACCAGCGCCTTATCGGCCAGCGGCACAGCGGTTTTGGCGAGGTTATCTTCGTTGGGACTGGCTAGCAGAACAGCGGCATGGGCCGGAACGGCGATTGATAGAAACAATACCAATCCACCGACGCGCCAACAACGGCGCCGATCGTCGTTCTTCATTAGAATTCCTCCCCTTCAGAAAAGTCGAAACGACTGCGAGTTATAATCCTGCTCGCCTCCGTGCGTTTCCGATCTCCCGGCTCGTACCATACCGACGCGAGCTAAACGCCGTCAACGCTAGGTCGGCGCTACCCTACACGTATAATCGACCGATGAACTGGAACGACATTGAAACCGTGCTGCTCGATATGGACGGCACGCTGCTCGATCTGCATTACGACAATCACTTTTGGCAGGAGCACGTGCCGCGGCGTTATGCCGAGAAACACGGCGTCGCCATCGACGCGGCGTCAAGCGAGCTGCGCCAGCGCTTCGCTAGCGCCGAAGGCACGCTGAACTGGTATTGCGTCGATTATTGGACGCGCGAGCTCGGCCTCGACATTCGGCAGCTCAAAGAAGAGATCGATCACTTGATCGCCTTGCACCCGCACACGCTCGAATTTTTGCAGGCGGTGCGCGCCAGCGGCAGACGCATGTTGTTGGTAACGAACGCGCACAATAAGGCGCTGGCGCTCAAGCTCGAGCGCACACAGCTGCGCGCGCACTTCGACGCCATCGTCTGCTCGCACGATTTTGGTTTGCCGAAGGAACACGTGGATTTTTGGGAGCGGATGCAGCAGGTGCAGCCGTTCGATAAGACGACGAGCCTACTGGTCGATGACAGCCTGCCAGTGTTGCGGTCGGCACGGCAATACGGCATCCGTCATTTGGTGGCGATTACTTGTCCGGACTCGAAACAACCGGCAAAAACGGTCAGCGAGTTCACGGCAATAGCGCACCTGCACGAAATTTTGCCCTGAGAAAGCGCTGATTAGTGCAGAATCAAACCATGTAGGGCGGACTTGTCCGCCATTTCCTTCCGTTCTTTATCGATCGGCGGACAAGTCCGCCCTACAATTTTAAATAAATCAGAAGTGCCGTTATCCAGCGAGGGTGGTGGGTCCCCGGATTGCGCCGCGCTCCATTGGGCTACGACCTTTGAAACGGTTGGCGTTATCCCTTTTTTATTGCCGTTCGATCAGGTTCATAATGACACCGATTCACGATTCGCCTCGAGGTGCTTTATATGAACGCCTGCAGAACCTTCGCGCTCGGCGCCGTACTCGCCGCGGTCGCGCTGAGCGGCTGCCAAACGGACAACGCTCGCAGCCCGCTGTCGTACCATATTCCGGTGGGATCGCGGCTGACGCTGCAGCGCGAGCTGACGATTCCAGCGGACGACGCCAGCATTTATATCCAAAACGGACGCGTACTGCCGTTCTCCGAGATCCAAAAATACGAGCCGCATTGCCGGTTCGCCATGCGTACCCGCGAGAACACACCCCGCACCGTGCAAAAGGACGAATTCTTGATTACTCAAGTCCGGCGGGATGTCAGCGACGGACTCACCGAGATCGGCCCCATTCGCCTGGCACGGGCGGGCGTCAGCATCGGCGATACGATAAACGACAGCGAAATTATGACCTTCGCCACCCGCCTGCGTTTGAACTCGGCGACGCAGCCGGACGTCAACTCACTCAATTGCGGGCAGTGGGCCGACACTTATGCGCGCTATCAGTACATCACCATCGATGAGCTGCGGCACACGCTCGCCGGGCTTTTTTCGTTGCAGCTGGCGCAGTAATGCGCCAGTCAGTCAGCAGCGACTAGTACTCCGTCAGATAAGTTTTTTTTTCCGCATGCCACCGTGCGTAAACCCCTCTCCCTCCGGGAGAGGGGAAGGGGTGAGGGACGGCGTGGCTACGATCACCGATGTTTTCCCTCACCCCAGCCCTCTCCCGGAGGGAGAGGGGGTCAGTTCGTGCCGTCGTTATCGAGAAAAACTTATCTGACGGAGTACTAGCGCGCGCGTTTTGTCTTTGCCTTCGTTTTCACCGGCTTAAATCGCTGATCCCACTTTTTGAAACGCTTGCGGCAATAAATCAGCAGCGATTCGTAATCGGGGAAATACATGTCGAAATCATCAGCGCCGGCCGCGCCCTCGAACTCGCAATCGTCGTTCGAGTGGTCGCGGCAGACCTGCGGCCGGGTGTCGTAGATACCGCAGAGGCCGCCCGGCTGTAGATGCTGGCACTTGTTATTGACCAGGATGAACCAGCCGTCGGAATCCTTATAAAACTGGGTATTGAAGTGCGAGATCTGCCACAGCAATAGGTCGAAATCTTCCATCACCTTGGGCGTGTCGATCTGCTGAGTAAAATACGTGCAACAGGTCGACGGGCCTTTGCAGAAGCTGCATTTGTTTTCCGGCGTGATCTTCACCTTACCGGCCGGCTTAATCGGAATAACAGTGGTCATGGCTCACACCCATCGGGAAGAGCGCGCATTATAGTAGCGCGCTCGCGCTGAAACGAGACCGAACAACGCACAAATCGCCAAGCCCGGATACAATAGCTGTACCAAGATTAGACGGATCCCACCGTGAAACTTACGCCACAAGCATTCAAAGCTAGGCCCCACAAAAGCGTCACCTTGCTCGGCATGTCCGGTGTCGGCAAGACCCGCGTGGCCACGCAACTGCGCCAAGGCAATTGGTTTCACTACTCGGGCGACTACCGCATCGGCACGCGCTACCTGGACGAGCCAATCCTCGACAACATCAAGCACCAAGCGATGCAGATCCCGTTCCTGCGCGAGCTGCTACGGTCCGACTCTATATATATTCGTAACAACTTGAGCGTCGACAATCTGCAGCCGCTGTCGAGCTTTCTTGGCAAGCTTGGCAACCCAGATCACGGCGGCCTGACGCTCGACGAGTTCAAGCGCCGGCAGACGCTGCATCATCACGGCGAGATCGCGGCGATGAAGGATGTGCCGGAGTTCATCCACAAAGCGCGCGATATCTACGGTTACGCCCATTTCGTCAACGACGCCGGCGGCAGCTTGTGCGAGCTCGACGATCCGCAGGTGCTGCAGGTATTGGCCGAGCACACGCTCATTTTGTACATCAAGGCCAGCAAAACCGACGAACAAGCGTTAATCCGCCGCGCCGAGCAAAACCCGAAACCACTTTATTATCGCGAGGCGTTTTTGGACGAGCAGCTGGCGATTTACTTAGGCGAAAATAATCTTTCCTATGTCGCGCAAATCGAACCGGATCATTTTGTCCGCTGGATGTTCCCGCGCCTGTTTTATTCGCGCATTCCCCGCTACGACGCCATCGCCAAAGAATACGGTTACACCGTGACCACCGACGAACTGGCGCAAGCGCGCGACGAAAAGAGCTTCCTGCGTTTGGTCGAACACGTGTTAGAACGCCAGGCTTAACCATGCCCCTCGTTGCCAATTCCGATCTCCCCGCCTTCGATGCCCTCCGCCGTGAGGGCGAGACCGTCGTGCCGCGCGATGTTGCGTTGAAGCAGGACATCCGCGAGCTGCACATCGGCTTGCTTAATATGATGCCGGACGCGGCGCTGGCGGCAACCGAACGGCAATTTTTCCGGCTGATCGGCGAGAGCAACCAAATCGCCCAGTTCTATATGCATCCGTTCACGCTCAAGGAATTGAAGCGCGGACCGGAGGCAAGCGCACATGTGGCGAAGCACTACGAAAGTTTCGAGCAGATCAAACGCGACGGCCTCGATGCGCTCATCATCACCGGCGCCAATGTGACGCAACCCGATTTAGCGCTCGAGCCGTTCTGGCAACCGTTGATCGAAGTCATCGACTGGGCGACGGCGAACGTCACGTCGACGCTGTGCTCGTGTTTGGCAACGCATGCGGTGCTGCAATTTCGTTACGGGCAAAAACGCCGGCCGCTCGGCTTCAAACGCTGGGGCGTGTTCCCGCATCGTGTGGTCGATCGGCGGCATCCGCTGGTCAGCGACGTCAACACCCGTTTCGACGTGCCGCATTCGCGCTTCAACGATATCAGCCACGAGCAATTTGCCGCGGCGCGGTTGCCGATTCTGGCGGAAGGCGACGAAGCGGGCGTACACCTGGCCGTCAGCGAAGACGGCTTTCGCATGGTGTTCTTTCAGGGCCATCCGGAATACGACACGGTCAGCCTGCTCAAGGAATACAAACGCGAGGTCACTCGTTTCGCCGCTGGTGAGCGTAGCGATTACCCGCCATTCGTCGACAACTATTTCAGCGCACAAACCCGCGCCATTCTCGACGAGCACAAAGGCCGTATCATTGCGGCGCACACGCAGCAACAACCGATTCCGGAACTGCCGGAGGCGCTGGTGGCAGCAACGCTCGACAATACTTGGCACGATACCGCCGAGGCGGTGATTAACAATTGGATCGGCAAGGTCTATCAAATCACTAACATCGATCGCAAGCTGCCGTTCGGGCCGGGCATCGATCCGAACAATCCGTTACGTTTGCAACGTTAAGCCGCTTCTCCCTTTAAGCCGCAAAGGAATTGCGCGCGCCACTGATATCCGCGACAGGCTTTTCACGGATTGAGCGCGACATATCACTATGGTGGCAGCTCTAGCAGTGGCGGCGATAACAGCAGTGGTAGTAATAACGGCGATAGTGATGCCGGCAATACCGGTGTCGATGTCGGCATCGATATCGGCGATGACGGCAAGGGGAAAGGGAAAGAAAAAACAGATAAAAAATAACAACGGCAACGACCCACCGGCTAAGCTAGCCAGGAACTGTTTCAAAGCGGCTCAACCAAACCGAGTGAGGCAACATAGGTAGGCGAACCGTGCCCCCCGTAGAACCCGGCAAATTAATCGAACAACTCAACTCGCTCGAGCGCGATGCCGCCGAGCTGCGCCGTCAGCTCGGCGCGCAGGCACCATTAGACGTACCGACATTACGATTGATCGTCGAGCATGCGCGCGACTGCATTTCCTTACATGATCCCAGCGGCCGCTTCTTGTTCGCGTCAAATTCGTTCGCGACTTATTTCGGCTGGCAACCGCAAGACCTTATCGGCCGCGCCGTCTATGAGCTGTTTCACCCGGACGATGTCGCCCGCATCGCCGTCGATCAAGCCGCGCACGGATTCGACCAGACGTATCGCAACATTGCCTATCGATTGCGTCGCACCGACGGTAGTTATCGCTGGGTCGAAACGCGTTCGGAGACGTGCACCGACGACGACGGTGTGCCGTTAGTGGTCTGGGTCACGCGCGATCTGACCGAGCTGTTCCGTTCGCTCGAAGAATTGCGCAGCCAGGTGACGGCGCTCGATTCGCTTTCCGGCCGCGACGATCTGACCGGTCTCGCCAATCGCCGCCGACTACGCGCGCGCCTCGGGTCGCTGCTCAAAGAAGGTCAGCGCCGGCGACACTTTGCGGTGGCGCTGATCGACGTCGATCACTTCAAGAAGATCAACGACACCTTCGGCCACGTTACCGGCGATGCCACCTTGATCGCTATCGCCAACGCGTTGGCGCAAACCTGCCGCGATGTCGATATGGTCGGCCGTTACGGCGGCGATGAATTCTGTGCGATCTATGTCGATACTCAACTCGAACAAGCGCGCGAACTGGCGAAGCGGCAGTGCGAGGCGGTAACCCGGCTCAAACTGTCGGAAGCGCGCCCCACCATCAGCGTCGGCGTCACCGCCTATGAAGAAGGCGATAACATCGACGCCTTGCTGCAACGCGCCGATACCGCGCTCTATCAAGCCAAAACCAACGGCCGCAATCAGGTGCAAACCGACCGAGCAACGGCAGCGCTGTAACGGCGGCCCACAAACGACGCAACGCGCTTCGCTGCTATGCTATTCGGCAACGTTTCCACTTTCTTAGAGTCCTTAACAAAATGAACCGACATCAACTCAACAGCTTCCCTCACCCCAGCCCCTCTCCCGAGGGAGAGGGGTTTTGAAGCCCTTCTCCCCCCGGGAGAAGGGTGGGGATGAGGGAAGCAGGGAGTGCACATGAAAAATCTAGGCACGCTGTTGCTCGGCGTTTGGCTGGTCGCCACCGGACTGCGAGCGGTTATTCACCTGAACTTCACCTATGACACGGTTGTGCTGGGCGCGCTCGCTATTGTCACCGGCGTGTTGATCGCGCTAAAACGCTAGCGCGGACTACGACCCGGCAGCGTGGCGTATCGTGCCGAGCATTTCGTGCACATCCTGCGCCATGACGGCGAGAAAGCCGGCGAGCCCGAGATAATACAGCGCGTACGTTAATCGAGTTTCCGGTTTCGCCTTGTAATAAGCCGCGTGTTCCGGATCGTTTGGATCGAACTTGATTGCCTTCCATACCTGCGGCGCCGCAAACAGCGCCATGATGATCAGCAACGGACTTGGCCGATACAAAAACAACCCGATTAACATCGGCACGCCGAGTAGCCACACACGCGGCGAAATGATGGCAGTGATGCGGCCGCCGTCGAACGGCGAAATCGGGATCAAGTTGAACAGGTTCAAAAAGAATCCGGCGTACGACAACGCCAACAACAAATCGCTGTCGTACTGGCGCGCGAGCAGGTAACACGCCAGCGCACCGACCGTGCCGGCGACCGGACCGGCGATGCCGATGTAAGCTTCGGTTTCGACATCGTGCGGCAACTGCTTCAGTTCGATCCAGGCGCCGACAAAGGGAATGAACGTCGGCGCGCCCACGCCGAGGCCACGTTGACGCGCCGCCAGGTAGTGGCCCATCTCGTGGACGAAGATAAGCAGCACGAAGCCAACGGCATATTTCCAGCCAAAGATGAAGGCATACGCGAATACCGACAGCAGCATCGTGCCGCCGGTCAACAGCACCTTGCCGAGCTTCAATCCGGACAGCAACAACAATAAGAATCTCATACCTGCCTCAGCTCGGTGTACCGCCGGAAGATTTGCGACCCTTCCACCATTTCGCCAGGCCGCCGCCGAAGGCGACGAAACCGATAGCGATCAGCTTCCAGAACTTCACCAGCACGCCGGCGAGCAGCGCGAACATGCCGAGTTTTTTGGCGGCAACGCCGGCCACCAACGCCGCCAGACCGTAGGCCGCGACCTTGTCGGTCGAGGCGTCGAAGTCGGCGTAGCGCTCGCCGTCGCGGAAACTCAAAGCGCCGAGCAAGGTCTTGGCGATCGGCTTGTGGGTCTCGATCGCTTTCAAATCGGTGACGAGATTCATGCTGATGTAGCCGTCGCGGCCGAGGCTGTAGGTGTTGTAGTTGATGCCCTTCTCCGCCGAATCGGCCGCACCCTTGTCGCGCGACGCAATCGACCATACCAGTTGGCGCGTGGTCGAATCGTAGTGCGGCGGCTCAACCCAACCGACGATTTCCATCTCGGCAATACCGCGCTTACGGCGCTCCTCGTTGGCGTGGTCGGTGCCGTCTTTTAATGACTGCAGCAGATCGTCGGCGTTCCAATCCTTAGCGTCGTCGTCTTTGATGTAACCGGCCTTATCGAATTGGATGACGACAAACCAGTTGTCCGCCGTCTCACCGCTGGGAAATACCATACCGATCAACTCGTCGCCGGCGCGATTGCCCCATGCCTGCAGAATTCCCGCCGCCTCTTTCGCCGGCACAAAGGCGAAATTAGCCGGCAGCTTGAGCGTCGCCTGGTCGGCGAGCGTCACGTCGGCCGGGCCGCGCTGCACGGTTTTTTCGGCGGCGGCGAAAGCGGCTTGTACATCGGCCGCCGCCGGCTCGGTGACGTCGGCGGCAAGCGCAGCAACGCTATTAACCAGCAGAAGCAACAACGGCAAGCACGATAGCTGTTTGCGTAAGAACGACATGAGGGACTCCGCTAATTATGGGGTGCCGATGTGCGCGGCCAGACCGCGCGTTGTCGGCGCGGTTATCTGATTAAAGCAGATTAAGGTAGGTAACTACGGTGACAGCTGGAGCGTGCGCCAACCGCCATCGGCGGCGCGCTCGTAGCGGATGCGATCGTGCAATCGGTTCGGACGATCTTGCCAAAATTCGATCCGCTGCGGCACGACCCGGTAACCGCCCCAATGCGGCGGCCGTGGCACCGGCCGGCCATCGTATTCGCGTTCGCACTCGCGCAGTTGCGCTTCCAGCACCGCGCGGCTTTCGATCGGCCGGCTCTGCGCCGACGCCCACGCACCGAGTTGGCTACCGCGCGGACGCTTGGCAAAGTAGGCGTCCGATTCGGCGGCGCTAGTCTTGGTGGCTTGCCCTTCGATTCGCACCTGCGATCCGAGCGGGTCCCACCAGAACACCAACGCGACCGCCGGATTGTGCGCTAACTCTTCGCCCTTACGGCTTTGATAGTTCGTGTGAAAAACGAAGCCGCGTGTATCGACCGAGCTCAGCAGGACAATACGGGCATCCGGCCGACCGTCGCTACCGACGGTGGTTAGGGTCATGGCATTCGGCTTGTCGATGCCGGTGCTAGCGGCCTTGGCAAACCATTCGGTAAACAGCGTGATGGGATCGGTGGCTGACACAGGAAGCTCTCGGTTGACCGGGCCCAGTAAAAATCATCCGGCGGCGGCGGTCAAACCGAGAGAGTACGGCGGCGATTATTGCGGCAGTGCGACCTTCAGCTGGAAGAACCACAAGGGGACCCACTTCGGATCGACCGACGGGATGTAAGTGATGTTGACCGCGACCTTCTGCGTGCCGATAGACAGCACCGGCAGTGCGCCCAGGAACGGGTTGTCGTTCTTGTAGCCTTCGCGCTGCATTAAAAAGGCGATGGCGCCGATGTCGACGTGGTAATCCGAGCTGATGGCGAAGCGCTTGAGATAGCCGCCGCCCGCGTAATACGACGGGTTGTTGTTGGAATCTTTGAAGCCGGAGGCAGTAACGAACGGGATCCAGTTGTCGCCGACGACGTCGAAATCGTATTGCACGCCGGCACCCCAGTTCTTTTCGTTGTAATGCTTGTCGGTACCGATGTGCCACGCCTTGCCGTTAATAATCAGCGATGTCTGGCCGGCTGAAGCGGCAAATGGCATTAGCAGGAGGGTAACGACGATGGCCAACAAAAATCGTTGGCTGGCGCTTTTTTCATTCCGGTTGCGAAAGTCCATTTTATTCCCCTGTTGTCTATTGAACCGCAGGTGAGCGGCCTGCTTGCTAGGGGTAAATGCAACCGATGTGCCAGGGGGATTTTCTCCCCTATCGGTGACGGCTAGCCGACACTTGCGGCGCCATGCCGGCGGAAATCAGACAATCCTGAGGTAACGATAGTGGAGAATCGGGGGGCGCGTGGGCGGACAACGAACGGGCTAAAACGATGACTAAACTCACCCACCCCGAACTTATTAACAGGTCCCTTTCCCTTCAGGGGAGGCGAGACGGAGCTGGCGCACTGGTTTTAGTGCGCCCTGGGCAAGAAACAGGATGGGGGTGGGTTGTGGTCGCTACTGCAAAAAACCCACCCCCACCCCGACCCTCCCCCTGAGGGGGAGGGAGTGGCGGCTGATACGTTTCGGCTTTTGCCTCAAGTAAGTGCCATTCTGCGCTGGAACAATTCTTTGACGAATTAGCAGGACACGACCCTAGGAACGGGACACCATCGGCGAGAAATTGCTGAGCGAACTTAATAAACGCTCTTTGCCACGCTCACGCCGGCCGCTAGCGGCGGCAAGAACTGCGCGGCGAATCCTTGGCGTTTGCGCAACTGCTCGTAGTAAAGCGCTTTAATATCCGGCACGCACGACTGCTGAACGGCGCTGAGCTGTAGTAGCTGATCGCTCCATCGATTGATTTTCGGATGCCGCGCGCGATCGAAGATGCCCGGGCGCAACTCGTCGAGATAGCGCAAGCGCTGGAACAACGGCGCATAGCTGGCGTCGACCAGCGAAAAATCGGCGCCGCTGAAATATGGCGCCGCATCGACCACCGTTTCGAGCTGATCGAACTTGCTCTGCAGATCGCTGAGTACGTCGTCGAATTCCTGCTCGGTCGGTTTCACCGTCAGCTGGAAAGCATTGGGCATGCAGTTGTTGCCGAATTCTATCCAGCCACGATGCGTCGCGCGCGTGAGCAAATCGGCCGGATGCAACCGATTCGGATAAGCCTCGTCGAGATATTCATTAATAATCGCCGATTCGAAAATCACATGCTCGCCGACCAGCAGCAGCGGCACTTTCTTAAACGGCGAGATCCGCAAAAACCACTCCGGCGGGCGTGCCAGATCGATGTACTCGATGTCGTAGTCGATGGCTTTAACGATGAGCGCAATGACTGCCCGTTGCACATACGGGCATAGCTTGTAGCTGATGAGCTTGGGCTTGATCGGCATTAGCGCGACCGCCGCGTAATGACATCGATGCGCCCGCGCGAGCCGACCAAATTCGACGCCAACCAACCGGTGATGCTGACGATAATCGCGCCCAAGATCGCCGCCCAGAAACCTCTAATCGTGAAGTCGTCGAACACCCAGGCGACCAAACCCAGCATGGCGGCGTTAATGACGAGCAGAAACAAACCGAGCGTCACCAGCGTAATCGGCAACGTCAGAATAATCAGCACCGGCCGCAACACGGCATTGACCACACCGAGCAATAGCGCCGCACCGATCAAAGTCCAGGTACCCTGCACGTTGATGCCGGGCACCAGCACCGATGCCGCCCACAGTCCGAGCGCGACGATGAGTGTGCGCAATACAAAACCGACCATACTGTTTATCCTCGATCCTTTTCGTTAGTAGATCATGCTGGCGTCACCAACAAACGGCCCATCAACTTCGCCAACTGTTCGATCTCCGCTGCCGACAAATGGCGCGCGAAGTATTCCGAAATCGCGTGCTCGTACACCGGCCACATTTTCTTCTGCAATGCGCGCCCGTCTTTGGTGATCGCCACATGAGCGCCGCGGCGATCTTCTTTGCACGAGTGGCGTTTGACCAACCCTTCTAGTTCCAGCCGATCGAGCAAGCGCGAGACGTTGTATTTGCTCAGCAACACTTTGTCGCCGAGCTCGAATTGACGCAATTGACCCTCGTCGGTACGACCAAGCTCGAGCAATACGTCGTACCAGGCCAATGGCGGCAAATCGGCCGCTTTCAAGTCGGCCTCGACTCGTTCGAGCAACGCTTGCTGCGCGCGAATCAATCGCACCCAGGCGGCGAATGTGGCTTCACAAACCTTTCCCGTCATAGCGGCGAGCATATCCGCCGTTGGTTGCACTTGCAACTTTATTGGGGCGGTGCTATTGTCAAATTAGTTGCATATGCAACCGTTGTAACCGCAACCAATCAACGGAGGAAAATCATGTTTCGTCCTATATCGCGTCAGGAGCTACAAGCTCAGCTGAAGTCCCAAACCCCAGTCGCCTTGGTCGAAGCGCTGCCGGAAAAGCACTACCGTGACGGCCACCTACCCGGTGCGCTGCATCTTCCGCACGATAAGGTACGCGAGCTGGCATCGCAGGTTTTACCCGATAAAAATGCCGTTATCGTCGCTTACTGCGCTAACGCACCGTGCCAAAATTCGCGCATTGCCGCCCAGACCTTGGATTCGCTCGGTTATACCAACGTCTTCGAATACGTTGACGGCAAACAAGATTGGATCGACGCCGGACTACCGCTGGAAAAGGGCGCAACCGCCACCGCCGTGACGTAATTGCCTACCACTCAACCCCCCTCTCGCACCCACCCGCGAGGGGGGTTTTTACTTGCGGCTGGCTTGTAGCGCGGTTTTACGGTAAGGTGCCGATCCGCGCTGGGATTGCAACCACGGTTCACCCGCGCGATTTCATCACTCTCTGACCCTCCATCTGGTTTCAGGTTTTTCATCTCTGGAATTTCAGCGACAAAACGGTTGGCGAGGATGTAGCGCCATCGGCTTTGTTGCTGCTCTTGCCATGTCTATCGGTAGGTAATAGCCGCGCGGATCTACTTGGCGGTTCTTAACCTGGGCGCTTTTCACGCTCTCTCAGGAGAGCGCGCGCGTCCGCGATATTCAAGGAAATACACTAAAATGACGTTCGAACAATTAAATCTGCACCCTTCGATCCTAAAGGCGCTAACCGAAAGCGGTTACAACACGCCGACCCCGATCCAGGCGCAGTCCATTCCCGAAGCGCTCGCCGGCCATGACCTCATGGCGTCGGCGCAGACCGGTACCGGTAAGACCGCCGCGTTCGTGCTGCCGTCGCTGCAACGCCTGACGACACCGGCAACTGCCCCCGGCCGCGGCCCGCGCGTGCTAGTACTGACGCCGACGCGCGAGCTGGCCAATCAGGTCACCGAGGCCGCCGCCAAATATGGCCGGCATCTCAAGTTCCGTATCGGCAGCATCGTTGGCGGCGTTTCGTACACCCCGCAAATGCGCCTGCTGTCGCAGCCGCTCGATATCCTCGTCGCCACACCGGGTCGTTTGCTCGACCATATGGAAAGCGGTCGCATCGACTATTCGCGCCTCGAAGTATTGGTGCTCGATGAAGCCGATCGCATGCTCGACATGGGCTTCGTGCACGCGGTTCAGAAAATCGCCGCGGCGACGCCGGCCAACCGGCAGACGCTGCTGTTCTCGGCGACGCTCGAAGGCGACATCGCCAAGCTCACCAGCCGCATGATGAAAAATCCGAAGCGCATCCAGATGGCCAACGTGCAGGAGCGTCATGAAAACATCGAGCAGCGCTTGCACCATGTCGACGGCGGCGAGCACAAGCACCAACTGTTGGTGCACTTGCTGAACGACACAGCGATCGACAAAGTCATCGTCTTCACCAGCACTAAGCGCGGCGCCGACCGCCTGGCGAAGAAGCTGCACACCGAGGGTTATCCGTCGGCGGCGTTGCACGGCAACATGAACCAGAACCAACGCAACCGCGCGATCCAACATCTGCGTACCGGCAAAGTACAGCTGCTGGTCGCAACCGATGTCGCCGCGCGCGGCCTCGACGTCAATGGCATCAGCCACGTCGTCAATTACGACCTGCCGAAAAACCCGGAAGACTATGTGCACCGCATCGGCCGTACCGGCCGTGCTGGCGCCAGCGGTATCGCTATCTCGTTCGCCAGCGCCGAAGACCGGCGCCAACTGCGTGATATCGAGCGCTACACCAAGCGCTCGATCCCGGCACACGTGGTCGAGGGCCTCGAGCCGAAGACGACGCCGAATACGCGTTTCGACAGCGAGCGTCCGCGTTCCAACGGTCATCACCGCAAACCGTCGGCCCATGCCCACCGCCAAGGCGCTCAAAAGCGACCGCCGCAACGGGAGACAAACGGAAATAGCCGCCCAGCACCGAATGGTAACGGCGGCAACACGCGCCACGCGGAAAGCCGCGACGGTCAGCCGCGCCGGCAACAACCGCGTAAGGACGGCCGGAACTTCCAACGTGACGGACGTCGTCCGCTGCTCGGATAGTTGATTAGCAATATCGCGCCGCGGTAACGCCGCGGCGCGCCTTCTCTTCTTTCCGTAAAGGAACTTTCCCAAGGACGGCTTTACTAAGCACTGGACCGCTGGCGGTTATTGCCCATCGCCTGCAACCACGGCGTATAGTGCATAGCTGGACGAGGTCGCATCCCCTGATTTCACGACAGACTTCGCTCTGCCCAAAACCTGAGGATCGTCGCAACGTTTGGTTTACCACCTATCAGGAGATATCGAGATGAATATTTTTGTAGGCAATCTGGCGCGTGAAGTGACTGAAGAGGATTTGCGCGCCGCGTTTGGCGCCTACGGGCAGGTTGATAAGGTAAATATTCTGCGTGACAAATTCAGCGGCGAGCCACGTGGTTTCGGTTTCGTCGAGATGCCGGCTAAGGCCGAAGCGCAAGCCGCTATCACCGGCATGAATCAAAAAGAGATTAAAGGTCGCACGATCAACGTCAACGAAGCGCGCCCGAAGACCGAGCGTGGCGCTGGTGGTGGCGGCGGCGGTCGCGGCTTCGGCGGCGGCGGTGGTGGTGGTGGCGGCGGTCGCGGTGGATTTGGCGGCGGCGGCGGCGGCAACCGCGGCGGCAAACCGCGCGGCGGTGGCGGCGGCGGCAGACGCCCCTATTAGTTGATTGATCAAGCTTGCAAAAAAGGCCGCGATGCGGCCTTTTTTGCGCCGGAAGATAATAAAGTTCAGCCGCAATGGCACTTAAACTTACTTAAGAAATTTTACCGTCATAACCGCAGCGTTCCCTCTCCCACAAGGGGAGAAGGGTGGCGGTGGATAGGCGTCGGCTTTTGCTTAAGTTAAGTACCATTCAAGTTCGGCTGGATAATTACCATACCGCAGCAGTTAACGAGACCACGAAGAGGTAAAAATGCTAAGCCGTATCTCTCCTCGCTCGACCTACGCCATCATTACGCTGCTTTGCTTCGGGTTAATCGCGTTCGCGCTGTACCTACAGCACACCGAAGGCCTCGAGCCTTGCCCGATGTGCATCCTGCAACGCATCGCATTTATCGTCAGCGGTGCCGTCGCCTTGCTCGGCCTCCTTTTCGGTAGCGCGGCGCGGTCACGCTGGTTGCCGATCGTGTTGGCGCTTCCGGTCATCGGCGGCTTGATCACCGCCGGCCGGCACGTCTGGATCGAACACTTCCCGCCAGAATCGCTCGGCTGCAAGATTCAAGATCTCGACTTCATCATGCGCACAGTGCCGTTGGCCGACATCTTGCCGAAAATTTTTCGCGGCAGCGCTGACTGCAGCGCCGTCGCCTGGCGGTTTCTGGGATTGTCGATCGCCGAGTGGAGCCTGCTGTGTTTCGCCGCTTTATTGCTGGCGACACTGCTCCTTCTATTTCGCTCGTTTAAGCGCCGCTGAATTTAGCGGCGCTACCGAGACGATCCATGGCTCGAGTCGCTGGCCGAAGGCGGCGGTCACTTCGTAACGCGGCCCACCCTGGTTGGGAATGTCGACCGACCGCAAGGCATCGAACAGTCGGCGATGCGCCAACGGTACGTGTACCGCGTCGAGGTTGAGCGCGAGATAAGCGACGACGTACGCACGGTCGTCGGTCTTGGCGAAACTCGGCGTAACCCGGCCGCTGACAATGGCATTCTGCGCGCGGTTCGGATAACGCTCGCGCAGCGCTGCCACATCGAGCCCGGCGTCGATCGCGATCAAGCGACTCGCGTCGCGCTGCTCGCGCACTAAACTTTCCTGCGACGCACGTGCGCGCTGCTTGAACTCGTCGTTCCGCGGATTTGCCGCGGCCAACGCCGCATCTTTCTGCGCTTTCTGCTTAGCGTGCTCGACCACGCGTCGATAGGCTGGGCCGTCGAGTTCCAACACCACCCAGACATTCTTGCTCAGCAACTTCCGGTAATGGCGCTCGCCGGACAACGTCCGCTCGGCCGACGACACATCGAAACCGAGCGTTGCCAACTTCGCCTTGTCCAACCATTTCGGCGCGGCGCTGTAGTAAAGCGCACCGGCGTCGTCGGGATCGACCGCGCGCCACGTCAGCGTAAGACCGAGACCGCTGTTTTCGCGGTTGTACCAATAACTGTATGGCAGCGCGAGTTCGCGTTCCGTCAGGCGCAATTGACTCTCCGGCTCGCCGAGACGGTTGTAAGCAACGCCAATGAGCGCGACGGCGTTAGTCACAACTAACAACGCGAGACCGACGATCAGCGTGCGTTTGTGCGACCAAGAGGTAACGGCGATCATGCCGCGCGACTCCGCGGGGTCTTGCGCAAGCGCTGCAACACCACCAGAAACAATATCGCCGTTAAGCCAACGACCAAGAAGAACAGATACTTCGGCATGATCTCCCACCACCAATCGAAAAACTTGGTATACAGAAAAATCACGAACATCGTCGTCCCGGTGTTCACGACTTCCGGCCACTGGCGGCGCGCACCGAGCCAGATAGCAGCAGCGCTGGTGACAAATCCCAATACTTGATAGATCCCTTCGATAAAATCGGGATCGAACTCGAAATAACTCGCATCACCCCAATTGGCCAGCACCAACATCGGCAGCAACAATGTCAGCAACGCGAACAGGCGATAGATCGCTGCAAAACCGCTAAAGCGGCGATGTGCTATCCACTGCGGCACGGCAAACAACAACACCGCTGCCGGCAAGAAATTCTCCGGCCGTTGGCCGAAGTCCAACCAATACATTCCACCCCAGGTGCCGGTACGAGCCGCGATAAAGGCAACGACGCACAAAATGCCGGTGGCGAGCAGCAGCCGCAGATCGCACGCATACGCCAGTAAAAACGCGAACGCCGCCCACGGTAACAGCGCTTTGTCCGACGGTGTGATGTTGAAGATCTGTCCGAGCATGTAAATGTTCAGCACGAAGCAAGCGAACGCGACCATGGCGGCGAGCTTGGTGAAGTAACCGGTGTCGTCACGGCCTTGAATCCACAACGTCACTAAGAACGTGACCAGCACCGCCGTCAGCAAAACGCCGACCTGCGCTGCCGTCGGCAACATTCCCCAAAATTGATAGAACAGAAAAAATACGCTGGCGGCCAGCGCCAACGCGCCGAGAAACGAAGCGATGCGCATACCGAGCGACAATTGTTTGGCGTGCGTGTCGCGGTCGATGTCGAACGCCGCGGCATATTCCACCAGCAGCCGCTCGTGATGTTCCGCCAGCGCCTGGCTCTGCGCAGCGGACAATGCGATCACATTGTCGTGCTGTAACCGCGCCAACTCGCGCTGAAAAATACGGATTTCATCGGCCCGCTGCTGGGCGTCAGTCCTCGATGGCGCGCTCATTGTTGTTTGGCTGACCGTTCGGTTTTTGTTAGCGCCGTCGGCCACAGCGAAAGCGTGCTGACGTACCAATTAATTCCAGCAGCCGCTTCATCGGCCCACTTGAGATGACGCGAGTTAGTGACATCGAACAATTCTGGTTTGGCGTCATCGCGCGTCTTGAACTGAAGGTGCGCGCTCAATGCACCATCGTCGCCGACAAACCACGCCGGCGTAGTTAGCACCGAGATATCGCGGGTGTGTAGGTAAAAAACCTGCAACTCCAAATAATCGAATTTCCCCTGCGGGATAGTAAAAATCGCCTCGTCGTTGGTTTTGTCGTTCGGCTCCCACCACGCGAGCCCGTCACTGATGATTCGCCGCTCGGCGACAATTTCGCTCTTAGGATTCGGCAAATAACGAGTCACCAACTGTTCGCCGGTTCGAACCCGCTCGGTAAATTCGCTGGTGCTAAAAGCATCGGCGCCCTCCAAGCGGCTGCCACGCACGGTAAACCAAAAGGCCGGAACATAAATCCGGCGATCGGTAGGGTTAGTGGCAGCGACCACTACCTTCATCAATAACTTGCCGTCCTTCTCGCCGACCTTTTCAATCCGCGCCGCCACGTCCAACGCCGTCGGCGCGCGCGCCGGGCTGAGCACATCCTTGAGATAGAACTGGTAGGTACCGACCAGTGCGCCAACTATTAAAACACCGGTTTGCAGCCAGTCGCGCGCCGTAGCAAACGAGGAAGTCTTGGCGACGGTCATATGTCCCCTTACTTATAATAATTTCCTTCAACTACTGTAGCCGCCGGCAAAGCCCGCGGCCAATAGAAAGCTATCTTGCTCTGTTGAAACCAGGTAATAACTTTCCCCTCTCCCGCTTGCGGGAGAGGGGCTAGGGGAGAGGGTAACCTTCTTAACGCCTCCCCAAGAGCTTCAACGCGGCGGACCCACCGTTTGCAACCGCCGCTCGAACGCCGCCGCCGCTGCATCATTCTCAGCCGGCGCCCACGGCGCATACTCCGCCGGCACCGACGGATCGTACGGCCCACGTTTCACCTCGAGCATGACCGTGCGCGGCGCCAACGACACAATGGTGTGCCAGGTCGACGCGGGAATCTCGACGACGCGCGCGCCGTTGTCGGCGTTGAGCTCGACGCGCGTTACCACGGTACCGGCGTCATCGAAGCCCAATACCGCCGCCCGCCCCTGGATCAATACGAACAGCTCCCACTTACCGCTATGCCGATGCGGCCGCACATAAGTGCCGGGCTCGAAAGCGTTGAGAAAACGCTGCACCGCATCATCCAACGAATCGTGCAGATTCAAATTTTTACGGCGGCGCGGGGACGCGATCGCCGACTCGGTCAATTCGTTCAACGTCGTGGCGTCAATTACCTTCATGGCTTATCCGATCGTTTGCTTGACCCATATTAATAGCAAGGACATTATGGAGCACTGCACGACACAATAAGGAGCGAATAATCATGGACGAGTACGTGAAGGTGGTTTTCCCCGCGCAACGCTATGTTCGAGTCGACGGCGTCCGCACCTGTAAGACCAATCGTGTTTTCCAGGTCGAACCGGGTCAACACGTATTCGACTTAGGTCCGGGCAACGACTACTCACCGAACGAATGCACGTGTACTGTCAGCGACACGCTACCGACCGCCCCTTTGATCATCGAGTTTAAACAAATTTGACCATGCCGCTGCGCTATCGGTTCGCACTGACATTATTGCTGCTCCTGCTCGCCAGTTGCGCCTCGTTTCCGCCGGTCCAACCGTTGACAGCGTACGACCCCGACCACGGCTACCGCTACGATCAGCTTGCCAACGACGACAACAAAGACGACCTGTTCGTTATCGTCACTTTCTCCGGCGGCGGCACGCGCGCGGCGGCGCTGGCTTACGGCGTACTCGAGCAGCTGCGCCAGACCACCGTCGTCGTCGACGGCGAGCGGCGCAATTTGCTGAAAGAGGTCGACGTCATTTCGTCCGTCTCCGGCGGCAGCTTCATCGCCGCGTACTACGGTCTGCACGGCGACGATATCTTCGTCGACGGCGGGCGCTTTCAGCAAAATTTTCTGTATCACAACGTGCAGCGCGATCTGATCGTCAAGATGCTCAACCCGTACAACTGGTGGCGGTTGGCATCGCCACAGTTCGGCCGCATCGAGCTCGCCGCCGAGTTATATCAAGACCTGCTATTCGATCAAACAACCTTCAGCGACGTCGAGCAACAACGGCACAAACCATTTCTAATGATCAATGCCACCGACATGGTCAAGGGCACGCAGTTCATGTTCACGCAGTCGCAATTCGATCCGCTATGCGCCGATCTCGGCAGCCTGACCGTCGCCCGCGCCGTCGCCGCGTCCTCTAATTTCCCGATCGCCTTCTCGCCGCTGGCAATCAACAGTTATCCCGGCAGCTGCCATTTCCGCGAACCGAAGTGGGTCGAACAAGCCTTGCACGACCTCGACGCCAACCCACGACGCTACTACCGTGCGCGCATGCTGCGCACTTATCAAGAACCGGATCGGCGTTACGTACACCTGCTCGACGGCGGCGTCGCCGACAACATCGGCCTACGCGGACCGTTGACGTCGATGAGCTCGGGCGACGTCGACGGCAGCGTGCTGAACCGGATGAACCTGGAAGAGATCAAGAAGCTGGTGGTGATCACGGTCGACGCCAAGAACGAACTGCCAACAGCGTACGACCGATCGGCGAACGCCCCCGGCGTCGCCACCGTCGTCGAATCGATCGCGTCAGTGCCACTGATCAATTACTCGTTCGACACCATCGAGCTGCTGAAGGAAACCCTCCAACGGCGCGACGCCGCTCAACGACAACAACCCGACTTACACCAGGTCGAGCTATACCGCATTTACGTCGGCTTCGACCAAATCGAAGACACCGCCGAACGCGAGCGCTTTTTAGCAATCGACACTGTATTTGATCTACCGAAGGAGCAAGTCAACGCGCTGCGGCAAAAAGGCCGGCAACTACTCCTGCAGTCGCCGTGCTTTCAAAAGCTGGTTGGTGCGCCGCTGGAAAAGACCAAGGGCGCGTCATTGGCGTGTCCGTAAAACTGTTTTGAATCAGTACTGCTTGGCGCTAACAAGTGACAGATTCGCAATGTGCCCCACACGTGCTATTTGCTTGGCTTCTTGAGTCCCAGATAGAGGCTATACAGACCCAGTAGAATGAATGGCGCCCCAATGAAATATTTTTTCTCACCCACGACTAAATGTTTTGCTTCGCCGGTATAAATAATCGTTACCCCAATAAGCAAGATCATCAGCCCACGTCCAATGACCTGCCAATTAACGTTGGATGGAAGCTTCAACCACGTCACTCTTGGGACAAATGATGAGATCATTCGACGGCGTCGCGCTTTAATTTTTTTGATCTTGTGTCTCGTGTCGAAGGGTTACCGCGGCCAACGTGAAGCAGGTTGGCGAATTACGTTGCAGGGCTTCATAAAAAAGGCGCCCCAGGTAGGCGCCCTTTTTGTTTGTTTAGTTAGGGTCGAGATAGCGCATCGATGAATGTCGTTTGGTAGGGCATTTTTTCCGGATCGCCGTATTGCGCGATATCGCGATGGTATAACCTTCGCAGTTCTATTGTGGCATCGCGCACGCCGCCTTTAGCCGCTTTGTCCAGATGGTGTTCGGCAAGTTTTTTAATGGCATCGTCCTTCGGGTGTTCAATTTGGAGAAGGCTATATTGGTAACCGAGTTCGTAGTCAGCGATAACATTACCTTGCGCCGACGCTTGCTGTAACAACTTAATGATTTGCTGCTGATACTTCTGCTTTTGACTCTCTGCGAGAGGATACGGTGAATCGTCCGGATCGTTTTTCATCCCCATGATGTTACTCATCAGCAAGTCAGCAAGCTTTATCTGTGCTACCGGATCACCACGCTGCGCTGCTTCTTCATAGAGCGCGCGCTGACTCACGCCGATCTTCTTGGTGGGTATCTCATTCGACCACATTAGGAATGCTAAGGCCGTAATTCCTTTGGTGCTTCCCTTCGCCCGCGCGAGTTGGAATTGCTCGATAGCTTCGTCAACTTTGTTGAGCTTATTCAGCAAGCGCCCCATATAGAAATGTAGGTCCGGGTCTTTAAAGTCTTCCTTTTGCAACGCCTGACAGGCGTCTAACTGGCGCGACCATTCCCCATGGAACTTTTTATATTCTCGACCTACGTGGTGCGGCATTGCTGACTTGGCCGGCACCGTGCGGCAGAGTATCCAGCGGCCATCTTGTGTTGTGCTGGATTCGGCGGCGTCCGCCGGGGCAATGACAGTAAGACCGGTCGCACATATCAAGGTAGTTGCCCACATCAGTATGTTGCGCATGATTACAATCCGTTTTTATGTGCAAAAGCGCGGCAGTTACTAGCAAAGAGTACCATCGGTTTCTCAGTGCGCATTTTTTTGCTGATATCTCGGAGCATGGCAATTAAGTCTGTACAACCCTGCTGCAATTTATCGCCGTGTATTTCCGTTTTTACCTTACTCAACTGATATCGATATGCCTGTTGGCTTATCTGAAACAGGATGTGTTTCGTTAGCGCCGGATTGTTCCTAAGTCCCATCGGGTGGTTGAAGTGTTTGAAGCGGCGGTTAAGCTCATCCATTTCCACTTGTAGGCGTTTCATGGCCTTATCCTCAAGCTCTTTCGTGGTATCGCCGATCTTGCTTATGGCTTCGATTAGCTTGGCAATATCCTGCTGCTCGTTTGCGGAGAAAGTCTTAACGCAAATTGTATGGTAAGTGAATTCGTCGATCTTAAGACCTGCTGCCGCTTGAGCGATGATAAATGATGCGTGATAGTCAACAACCTCCTTCTGTAGTTCCTTAATATCCTCTTCGATGTATGAGAGCACGAGCGGACTCTTTCCATGTGCCTCATTAATCCCGCGTCCAACCTCCTTCAGTTCATTTTTTGCCAATTTCTTGGCGAGGATTGAGGTGGCTTTTTTAAGTGCGGCGACTAATAGTCGGTCCCACGCAGTGTTCTCCTGTTCAATTATTTTTTAGGAATCCAAAAAACGGTCGTATAAAACAATGCGGTACTACCTAAGCTGAGCTCGCCTCAACAGCGCGACCGCTAACGCTTACGTGTTTTGTTAACCTTGGGTTTTGTCGCCGTCGATACCGAAGGCCCGTTTGTGCTCCCATCGATACTGAGCAGATCAGACGGACTGACCGCTAAGGCATCGGCAAGGCGCTCGATGTTGTCTAAACTGACATTGCAGCCGGCGCGCTCGACCAAACTGACATACGTTCGATGTAATCCGCTGGCCTGAGAAAGATCTTCCTGCGCCCAACCACGCGCACTTCGTAGTATCCGCAATTTGCTCGCTAATTGGTGGCGCGCATTATTCTTTTTCTTGTTTTTTCCATTGAGGCGCCGCGCATTACTGGCAATAAGCGCCTCAATGGCTTGTGGCGTCGTCAACCACTGTTGCCGAGCAGAAAGAGTGCCCTTCTTTGCCTGGCCTCGTAAGTAGTGCACGGGGAAACCATAGCGTTGTGCGGCTTGTTCGAGGGTAATGGTGTCTTGCAGTGTAGTAGTTTTTGACATCGGTTCGCATCACTCAATTGGGCGAGTAGACCTGGAACATAGTGGCATCTACCTGCTGTTATGGTGTCGGTTGTGGGATTGCCAGGACGACGTCACCGGGTCCAATAGGCGGCACGTGCTTAAACGTATAATGAGCCCCAATACCGACTTCACCGTCAATCGCCATGTGCCAAAATTATGTCACAGGTAGCCCCGAAGCAATCGAATACGTCACTCTCACCGAAATATTCGTTGTCGAAGTTCCGATATAACCGCACGAAGCCTGGGCTGCTCTTTTCGCGATTTAGGAAATGCTGAAGCAGACCCGGCCGGTAGAACTCCAGTCGATAAGTCCGATCTGGGCTGACTTCGACTGAATCTAGGTGTGCTCGCGGATAAGCGAAGAGCCAAAGACTTAAAAGCAAACCTATCGCCAACAGCTTGCCTTTGTGCTTGACGATGATGCGCAGTACGGCGGCGATATCGTCCATCGTAAGATCTGCACAAATCCCTTTTGTCGTTATTGTGACAGGCCATTTTGCCTGGTTACCCTACTATTTTGCTAGTGGCTTCTAATGAACGAAGGTGCCTTCCCGTCGTTCTCTGAATCCAATGACGGCTGGTCGGGATACGGAAAATAGTTCACCTACGTATTCGCTTACCATGCGCTCTATGGCCCGGCGGGATGCCCACTCCACCAAACTAATGTAAGCACGATGCAGTCCGCTCTTTTTCGCGGTGGTGACTTTGTTTTCTAGCTCGACGACGCTGAGGGTGATCGATCAATACCGTCATCTGCTATTGCTCAATTAAAAAGCCGGTCAGCGTTGTCGTCACTAAGATTCAGACGGGTTTCATTCCATGAAATAAGCTTTTGAATCTCTTCCTGGTAAACCGGTGTATTTATGGCGACATCGACGCCAAGGCGAGTGTGACCGTCCTTACTCACTAGCACTGTGACCGATATGTCGCCATCAATGTTCAAGGTCTGACCCACACGGCTAGAAAAAATGAATTGGAAGGTATTGTCTAGATCGATGCACATACGCACGTGATCGCTTTCAACGGTAAGCACCGTAATGACAAGGTGGTTGCCAATGGTTAGAATTTGGCCGGCACGCCTCGTATAAATGAGCATCGTGGTCATTCCTTCCTTTTGAATTTTCAGAGATGGATCGCCGGGTGATCGCTCTCATCGTCCATACAGGAGGCACGGCGCTGTGCCATCCGCCGACGACGTGGAGTCGTCAGGACCTATCAAGTCCGCGGCTCCAATACCGAACGCATCGGCGAGCCGCTCAAGATTGTCTAGGCTAATATTGCATCGCCCACGTTCTACCAGGCTGATGTAGGTTCGATGCAATCCGCTCGCGTCTGCGACCTGCCCTTGCGACCACTTACGGACTTTGCGTAGTAGCCGCAGCCGATCGGCGAGTTGGCGCCGTAGCGGATGGTTCTTGGCGTTGCGTTCGCTTCGATCGCTTCGCCTCGTCGTGTTTCTATTCACCACCATACTTCCCTCCGCTGACGACGATTTCATTGGCGACATTTGATGGGCCCCTCTAATTGTGTCTTACGCCATTTTTTGCTCTTGATTCGGTCGTGCGCTGCCGTGATCTTCTTGTTTTTAACGGTCTGAGCTACTCCCTTAAGTCGCTTACGGCATACGCCGTGCAGCACACGACCGAATCAAGCTCTACTAATATCGCAACGTAGCGTCCTCGAAATATCGCGCCGAATAAACACGACGACGGTCCATTGCGTGACGTCGTTTCTTTAACGCCGCGTCAACTGTAATTTCGATTGGGTCACTTGTTGTCCGCTAGCCGTATCTCCGCACGAACCACGACGCAATCGAGGAGATACGCCGGCTTCCTTCTCTTTTTTGATGCGCTCGAAGATTTCCTCGCGGTGAACTGGAACCTCTTTCGGCGCGCTGATGTCCAACCGCACTTGATTCGCCCTCACCTCAAGCACTGTTATCTGAATGTCATCACCGATGTTGATCGCTTCATTTATTCTGCGCGTGAGAATAAGCACTGTCTGACGCTCCTTTGGCTTATGAGCCGCTAAAAAGCACAGCCGGACATGGAGACGACAATAACGTCGCCGCTAAGGAGTGTGTTCCGAGAATTGGGGATGTACGGGGACGAGGAGAGAGCGAATCTCCACCTGCAGTCCCGAGCAATCCCTAAGAATTCCCGGAGACTCAACAACGACCTTGGGTCGATGCTCGACGTTGAATGCGTCGTATGCAGGCGGTTCTGTCGCCTATCTGTGCTGTTTAGAAAACAAAGAGGCACAGAACGAGCGTCATTATAGAAATCTTGTGCGAAGAGTCAATTGCCACGCGTGGGCTTCTTGAATAGATTAGCGACGAATGTTTTTTTCGCGCACTTGTTTGTTCTAACAAGAAAGGGAGTCGTGGCCTTGAATCACACCAACGGTCGATCAGCGCAAAAATTACGAGTGCTAGTAGCGGACGACGACGAGCTAATTCGCGAACTTATCGTCCGCATATTGGCAGATGCAGAACATACGTCGCATGCCGTTGACAATGGACACGACGCACTCACCGAGCTAGCGAAAGGCACATACAATCTAGCGGTATTGGACATTCGCATGCCGGGACCGGGGGTCGTAGAAATCGTCAGGCAGCACCGCACTGTTCATCACCAACTCATTCCCATTATCGTACTAACCGCCAATACAACCCCCGAAACGCACACCGACTGCCGTGGTTGCGGCATCGATGCAGTGCTAACTAAACCGGTGACCCACGAAGAGCTGATTAATGCTATCGAAAAAGTCGCTGCGGGCCAGCAACGTTTGGCATCGCTAGAGGATCGCCCTGCTTCGACAGCTGGCGTCCTGGATGAAGCCCGTCTCGCCGATCTTGCGCACAATGATCCAGAAGGCGAATTTCAACAATCGTTTCTACGAAAATTTATTGCTCAAGCGTCTAGCCTAACGAGCCAGATTGAGAAAGCCGCAAGCGAAGGAAACGCGTATGCGATCGAAGAACTCGCACACAAGCTCGGTGCCTCCTCGGGCATGGTGGGCGCGATCGCTGTTGAAAATGCATGCTATGCATTGCGTTCCGATATTTCGCAGCAACCAAAACATCAAGTGGAAGAGACGATCTCTGCTCTTTCGCGCGCTGTCGCCGAAGCCACTCGACAGCTCAATCAAAAATATGATATTGGAGCGCCAGTAAGTTGATGGATCTGGTCGAGTCGGATCTAATCAATAACAAGTGAATGGAACTCACAAGAAAAATCGCCGGACGCGAATGACTCATAACAATAACCAAGCCGTATATAACGTTGATCCCAATGTAGCGCTTGCGTATCTCATTGGTAGGTAGATCAACACGCGTTAATGGTGATCAGGGACACACCTATGCCGAATTTTCTACAGTTATTGCCAACAGCAGCTTTTGCAAGCGTCATTTCGGTCGCGAACGTTCTTGCCGACACGCCCGAAGATATTACCCAAATACACCATTCGCCCGAAACCATAGGAATCGCAACCGGCCACCAACAACCGCTCAATCTTGCACCTGCGGTAGCCACGGTGATTACCGCTGACGAACTTGACGCTGTCGGCGCGACCACTTTGAGCGAAGCGCTCACGCTTGTGCCGGGTCTTATCGTGCTTTACCGGCCACAGATTCAGGGGTCTCACGTCATTTTTCGCGGCATTCGAGCGGATTCGAGCTTCAATCCGGATTGGCTTCTCATGCTCGACGGGATACCACAGAACGACGTGCTGTTAGGCAATCAGCGATCAACTATCGGCGAAGTACCGATTCAAAACATTGAACGAATTGAAGTGATCCGCGGACCCGGATCAGCGCTTTACGGCACCGATGCATTTGCTGGAACCGTGAACATCATTACCAAAACTCCCAGCAGTGTCTCAAACGGGCAGTTACGCGGCCGCGTCGGATCGTTCGACACTCGCGAAGTTCGGCTACTCCAGCCGGGTGAACTTTACGGCGCTAAAAGCCTGCTCTCCATGCAGTATGGAAAAACCGACGGTTTCCGACCTTTCTTTGAAGAAGATCGCCAAACGATATTCGATCAACAATTCCACACTGATGCATCGCTAGCACCTAGTCACGCTCAAAGCTGGTTCGAAGGCTATCAGTTGGTTTGGGACTTAGAACAAGGCCCGTGGCGCACACGCCTACGGCGTCGTAATCAAGACGTCGCGATTCCCTCAATAGCGGCGGCACTCGACGACAAAGGTTGGCAGAGTTGGGACATGAATAGCGTTGACCTGATGTACGCTCAGCCAAAGTCGAACAGCGATTGGAACACCCACTGGAATGCTAGCTGGTATGGCTTTAACTATGACACCCATGACAATCTCTTATATCCACCAGGAGCATTCGGAGGTAGCTTTCCCGATGGCGTGCTAGATGAATTCGGCTATTCGGAGAACCGACTACATACAGAGGCGACCGCGAACTACGAAGGATTCAGCGGCCACATCCTGCAGCTCGGGACGGGCGCAGAACTGCATCGAGTCACTGACGTACGTGAACGCCGTAATTACCGACTAGATGCTAACGGAACACCGATTCCTATCGGAGAGGTGGTAGATCTAACTGAATCGGAAAAATTTGCACCAAGCAAGTCGGAACGCCGTATCTACTTCGTGTACCTCCAAGATGAATGGGCTCTAGCGAGGGATTGGACGTTAACCTCCGGTCTGCGCCTCGATCACTATAGCGATTTTGGATCTGCCACAAATCCGCGGTTAGCAGTGGTATGGTCGACTACTGAAGCTGTCACCACGAAGTTCCTGGTCGGTCGAGCCTTCCGTGCGCCGACGCTTCTTGATCTTTATGCACAGAACAATCTAGTCACTAAAGGAAACCCGGATCTTGATCCTGAAGAGATCACGACGTATGAAATTGCATTCGATTACCGTCCTACGTCGACACTTCGCACAGGGCTCAATCTGTTTCATCACCACTTAACGGACAAAATTCTCGCTACCAAGAATGCAAGTGCCACGACGTTGCAGGGAAATGGCGAAGGTCAAGAAGGAAACGGCGGCGAGCTGGAATTTCGTTGGGACATTGCAAACGATGTACGACTGAGTGGCTGGTACGCATACCAACGCAATCTCATGGACAACAGCGACACAGACGCCGGCTTTGCGCCGCATCGTAGCGCGAATCTGCGGCTCGATTGGACGTTCCTGCCGAATTGGATCTTCGGAACGAATATGCGATGGCTCGCCGATCGTCATCGTGCCATTGGCGACACACGACCCAATGTCGAGGATTACGCGTTCATGGACGCCACCGTCCGATATCGATCAGGAAAATCGCCATGGTCAACTGCACTCTCGATCTTTAACGTCTTTGACAGCGAAGGGCGCGATCCTAGCGGCGGATCAACCAGTTTTCAAAACGATTATTTACTTCCCCCACGCGGGGTCTTCTTCGAAGTTCGATACGAGAGGTAACTACTATGCAACTGGAGCCACTCAGTCTACCTACGCTTCTGCCCTTTGCGGTACTGTTTCTCAGCACGATTAGTCTCTGGTCGCCGTATCGGTTCCTCGGTATCAGTCTGTTAGGAGCGGCGGTCGGTACCGGTTATGTGACGGGCATCTTGACGGGGCCGGCACTAGCACCGATTGTGGCCCTTGCACTCGCTTGTTGGTGGTACCAAAAACAAGACGCGCGGACCGATCGCTGGTCCGCCATGAAATCGCTAACTGCGGTGGTAGTCATCGTGATAGCGCTCTTGCTGACACTCCACGTTGCTCCGGGTTTTCACAATCCGGTGCTGGTAAGACAGATTGTCCTTTCACCCGAATCGGCACCGTATACGAAATACATTAACTTCGACAAGACGGCTGCCGGTATTCTCATCCTGGGATTTTGCTATCAAGGTTTCATTCGGAACCGCAGAGAACTAACTGATGCTTTCGGTCGCGCCTGGCTGATCATCGTTATAACGATCGCAGCGGTTGTCGGACTGTCGCTCGCATCAGGCTATGTCCGATTCGATCCGAAGTGGACCAACTTTTTTTGGCCATGGTCAATCATGATGATTTTCACGACATGCATGGCAGAAGAAGCGCTGTTTCGCGGATTCATTCAGCGCCAACTGCAACTGCATTTTGGTACCTACCGGTTTGGAAATCTGGCTGCCCTTAGCATCGGCGCAGTTCTTTTTGGGCTATTGCATTATAAAGGGGGCATCGGCTACGTCTTGCTGGCAACCATCGCCGTGATTGGCTACGGCTTAGTTTTCCGACGCACTGGAAGAATAGAAATGTCGATCCTTACGCATTTCTTACTTAACGCCACTCATTTTCTTCTCTTCACATATCCGAATGTTGCGAAGGGATAATGGTTCATCCGTCCGACAATTCCATTGATACATGCCACTGCGATCGTTGACGACGGTGCGCAAATTGGAGAAGGCACCCGCGTATGGCATTGGGTGCACATATGCGCAGGCGCGAAAATCGGCCGGAATTGCTCCGTGGGTCAAAACGTATTCGTAGGCAACCAAGTTTTGATCGGTAACAACGTTAAGATTCAAAACAACGTGTCGATCTATGACGGCGTGACCCTGGAAGACGATGTGTTCTGTGGACCGAGCATGGTGTTCACGAATGTCATCAATCCACGTTGTCATATATCGCGAAAAACAGAATATCGCCCTACCCTCGTTAAGCAAGGCGCAACGATAGGCGCCAACGCAACGGTAGTATGCGGACATACCATAAATGAGTACGCATTTATCGGTGCAGGAACCGTAGCGACGAAGGATATTCCAACCTATGCGCTAGTGGTTGGTGTTCCCGGTAAACGGATCGGCTGGATGTGCAAATGCGGCACAAGACTCGCCAACGGCAATGGCTCAGTCACCTGCAACGTGTGCGGAGATCAATACAGGATAAGCAGCAACAGTTGTTCTCGTTTTAAACAATAAGAACGGACCGTAGGCCCACTGACACCCAAAGTTACCGCCAAGCAGATGGCGTCAACGAAAGAACGTACAGACACCAAGTAATCTGGGAAGCGAATGACCGACACAAAAAAACGCATTCTCGTGGCGGATGACGACTCATTAGTTCTGGATTTCGCAAAGAAAACGCTAGGCGATGCCGGCTTCTGTGATTCAACTAAATCGGTCTGCCGAGACGATTGGAATCGCGACCGGTCATCAACAGCCGCTAAATGTCGCACCTGCAGTTGCAACGGTAATCACAGCAGCAGACTTAGACACTATCGGCGTGCAGTCTCTTTCTTGAAATTCGATATCAACTAGAAGGATAGCAATGTCAACGGACCCGCTTTCACTATTAGAGCCGCTTTCCCTGCCAACGCTCCTGACATTCGTTGCGCTATTCGCTAGCGTCATCGCGTTGTGGCTACCCCTCCGATTTGCTTGGGGAACATTACTTACGATCGCTGTAATTATCGGTTATAGCGCAGGTGTCCTCACAGGGCCGGCCCTCTTTCCAATGGGGGCCATGGCAATTGTCTGCTGGTTGTATCGGCAGCAAAATGAAACATCGAAACCACTATTCCCTGGCGTCAAATTAGTTTTAGCAATCGCCGTCGTTGTGCTCGCGCTGCTACTTGGCCTTCATGTCTTTCCCGGCTTCAACAATCCCGTTTATGTGAGGGATCTCGTACTTTCGCCGGGCGCCGCTTCATACACTCGTAAGCTAACTTTCGATACTTGGATCGCCGGCATCCTCGTCCTCGGGCTCTGTTATGACGGATTGATCCATACCCGACGCGAATGGATTGAGGCGTTCAAACGCGCATGGCCCGTCATTGTTATAAACACCGTCGTGATCGTACCGCTGGCGTTGGCCATGGGGTTTGTGCACTTCGACCCGAAATGGACTACCTACTACTTCGTGTGGGCCGTCATTTATTTGTTCTTCGTCATCCTTGGTGAAGAAGCGTTGTTCCGGGGCTTCATTCAGCGCGAGCTTGCTCAAGCCCTAAGCAAGCGACCCTTCGGCCAGGGGATCGCTATCGGAATTACTGCGGTTCTATTTGGCCTCGTTCATTTTGACGGCGGCATCGGCTATATCGTACTCGCCACAATCGCTGGTATTGGCTATGGCATTACATTTCAACGTTCGGGGCGCATCGAGATGTCTATTCTTGCTCACTTCACGCTGAACTCGATGCGGTTTTTGCTTTTTACCTATCCTTATTTGGCTTAAAGGAAGGACATTGGACCCGTCGATACCCTCCTCTAGTATCGACGCTGTTAAGCGCCTATCTGCGAGATAACGACCATGCAATTGGAAACGCTTGGCCTTCCGACATTACTGACATTCATTGCCTTAATGTGCAGCGCCATCGCCATTTGGATTCCGTTCCGGGTGGCTTGGGCGGCGTTACTAGGAATCGCCATCGTCTTTGGCTATGTGGCGGGAGTTTTGTCCGGACCAGCGATTGTTCCTCTCGCCGCGTTCGCATTTATATGCTGGACCTATCGAAAATGGGGGGCCGCACAGCACTCAATGATACATGTATTCCTAGCACTTCTGGTTGTTGTCATGGCGGCATTGCTAGGGGCTCACATTTTTCCATGGTTTCACAACCCGACGCTCGCAAAGGAATTTGTACTCTCGCCTGATGCAGCTCCTTATACCCGACGCCTCTACTTCGATAAGACAACTGCCGGCATTCTTATTCTCGTACTTTGCTACTCAGGAATAATTCGGTCACATCGCGAATGGCGGGATGCTCTCGGCAAAGCTTGGCTCATCGTGGTCGTAAATATTGCTGTTGTCGTGGCGCTATCGCTCGCGCTGGGTTACGTCCGGTTTGCTCCGAAGTGGACGAGCTTCTTCTGGCCGTGGGCAATTGTGATGATTTTTTCGACTTGCTTGGCCGAGGAAGCGTTGTTTCGCGGCTTCATTCAGCGAGAGCTTGAATCAGGATTGCGGACATATCGTTTTGGAAACGTTGTCGCCTTAACAACGAGCGCCATCTTATTCGGCCTGTACCATTTCGATGGTGGAATTACCTATGTGCTATTAGCGACGGTCGCCGGATTTGGCTATGGGCTGGTTTTTCAACGGACTGGACGGATAGAAATGTCGATCCTCGCGCATTTCTTACTTAATACCATTCACTTTATTTTCTTCACATATCCGTATGTCGCAAACAGTTAGCGGTTCATTCATCAGTCGAAATTAATCACTACAATGAACGCCACTAAAAAGCGCATTCTCATAGCAGATGACGACTCGTTGGTACTGGATTTTGCACAGAAGACACTGGGCGATGCTGGTTTCCAGGTACTTACGGCGTCATCCGGCGAGGAAGGCATAGAAGTCGCGGCTACGTATGAGGTCGATCTGGCACTGCTCGATTTTCGAATGCCTGGCCTAACGGGATTGGATACGAGTCGTGTGCTATACGAGTTAACGGGAACGCGTTTTATTTTGATGTCGGCCTACCCCGATCGGAACCTCGTGATGCAAGCCGCTAATGAAGGCGCGTTAGAATTTCTCACGAAACCACTGCGACGGGACGACCTCCTTAACACCGTTACTGTTTGCCTAGCTCGCGCGGATGAGATCAAGAGCAAGGAAGACTCGCTTTCTCGCGGTATCGCCTCTGCGCGTAGCGTCAGCATGGTTATCGGTTTGTTAATGGCACAGCACAAGAAAACTCGTACAGATGCCGAAACGATCTTGATGCGAATGGCCTGCCATCAGCATCGTCGCGCGGTCGAGATTTGCGAAGAAATTCTGCGGAAAATCGATGAAGAATATGGCGAAGCGGAGAATTCTTAGAAGTAGTTACGAGGACAGCGGTAGTCAATAGGCATTTCTTAGGAGTATTAATTCCACCAGGACAGTGCTAAATTTTCCACACTCGCTACAAAAACGACTGGGGTACCTTCATGGAACCTAGCGCGAGCTGTCGAAATGTGCAGCGTGGCAACTTTTTGCTTGTCCCGTTGCGCCGTTATAAATATTTCGATGGTGCCCTGTCGTAAGCAGCATTACCCCACCCTTTTCTGCTTTTCCGCCGAGCCACCATCGTCTCATCAACATGATGACGGATAGGCATTATGGGAGAAGAGCGACAATCTACGTTACTGCTTCAGAGCGAAACCGGTCGACACCACGCGTAGCTCTGATATGCCCGTCAACAACAGCACAGCAGTGATGACAAGACGCTCGGGGCGAGCAAAATTTCTTATCGCCGCTCTTGTCGCTGCGCTGTGCTTCCTGTCGCCAATCCTACACTCGCAGGAGCCGGCCGTTGCTGTCTTATATCCCGATCTTAACGACTACAACGCTGTTTTTGAGTCGATATCGGACGGGGTAGAAAAGAAAACGCCGGGAAAAATCTATCGATTGCCGCTATCGCAAAACTATTCCCCGACCGAACTGAAACAAGAGTTAGCTGCTCACCAGGTAAGAAGCGTCATCGCACTCGGACGACGCGGGCTCGAGGCTATCCAGAAAACTGATTGGACCGGTCCGATAGCCGTCAGCGCCGTCATTTGGGACCCGTCTCTACGCGACCGTCGAATTCCTGGAATCGTTCTCGATCCCGACCCTCGAAAAATCTTTAGCACTCTCAGGACTCTGGCGCCACAAATCCGCCGCGTACACACCGTCATTACTCCAGATCAAAACAGTTGGCTCGCTGAACGGTCGCGCAACGCTGCCGCTGAGTTCGGAATAGCTCTTGTCATTAAGGAAGCGACGACAAAACGATCTGCGGCTATCGCTTACCTCGACGTGTTGAACAGCATTGATCGACAACATGATGCGCTTTGGCTTCCCCTTGATCCCGCTTTCGATGAGGCCACGCTGCAGTTAGTTCTGAGTACGGCGTGGAAAAACCGCGTGGTCGTATTCTCAAGCGCTCCCGAACATGCACAGCGCGGCGCACTGTTTTCGTTCTACCCCGACTACAACGCCATCGGACAAAGGCTGGCAGGAGTGCTTGCCGAGCCCCGGGCTGCTGATTCAACCAGCGCATCCCTCAGACCCGCGATCGATTTAAAACTCGCCGTCAATCTAAGAACCGCGCGCCATCTCGGCCTCGAATATAGCCGCGATGTCGAAACGAAGTTCGAGGTGGTATTTAAATGAAGCGTCCCCTATCTGCCCTTGCCGCACTGATTCAAAGGGGATTTCGCCGCCAAGCAGCCCTGCTGTTGGTGGCGGCCATAACGTCCACGGTCGCTGTCACGGCCGGGGTAACGTTAGTGCTGGCGACACGCATTGTTACCTCAAATGAAATCGAGCAAGGACTACAAACAACAACATCGTTTGCCCACGGCAGTACCCTGGCGCTACTTGTAGGATCGCCTCAAAACGGTAAAGAAGCGGCTGACCGCGCGTTAGCCTCGCCTGACGTGGAGTTCGTCGGCATGTATGACAATACCGGAAAAGTTATTCGCGAGGGTGGTGTCGATCCTAAATCGTGGCATCCGCAACAATCGATGATCTCGGAATATAAAAAAGCGATCGTCGCTTACGAGAACGACGATCATTGGCATTTCATCGCGCCGGTATTTACCAGTACAACCACCACGCCGGATTCGCCGTTCACAGTATCGCCGAGCCGCGATGAGTTTCTAGGTTATGTGTACGTAGTACGCAGCAAAGCACCCGTCAAACGTTTAGGTAGCTATTTAGTCAGCGCTATTGTTGTGCTCGCAATCGCTGCTGTCCTCATGGCTCTTGCTGTCTTTATTCCGCTAATGAACCGCCTGTTACGACCCATCCTTGACCTCTCGGAAACACTTGAGCAGGCGACAACGAATCCATCGCTAATTCGAGTGACCGAACGTGGTCCCCCTGAAATGGTAAAGATGGCCCGCGCTTTCAATAACATGATGGGTCTACTTGAAGAACACGAACAGCGTCTACGCGAAAACAGCAAACTGTTGGAGTCGCAAGTACAGCTTCGCACCGAAGAGTTACGACAAGCACATGACCTGGCGATCTCCGCTAACCGAAACAAGTCGGCGTTTCTGGCGCTGGTGGCTCACGAGCTGCGCACACCGCTGCAGTCCATCGTCGGCTACACACAGCTAGCAGTAAAGAATGTTCGACCACTCGGTCAGGAATCGATATTGAGAGACTTGAGTATTGTTCTGCAGACGTCCATTCAACTGCGAACGATTATCGACAATGTGCTCGATCTATCAAAAATAGAAGAAGGTCGAATGAGCGTTACTTTAAGAACGGTCGATGTAAAAAAAGTGGGCAACGAAGTCGCGGAAATCTTAGCTCCGCTCGCTCAGCACGCTAACAACAAGCTCGATGTCTCAATCGAAGGAACACCGCAAGTCATCAATACAGATCGAGACAAACTACGTCAGATTATCCTTAATCTGCTGAGCAACGCTTGCAAGTTCACGCGCAATGGCAATATTCGGATGGCCATAACGTGCGACCGCGATCAAACGGTTATTTCAGTAAGAGACACCGGCCGCGGAATTGCAAAAACAGATCAGCAGTCGATTTTTGAGGCGTTCCATCAGGCAGGAACGGAGGGTAACCATCCGGGAGGAACCGGTCTTGGCCTTGCCATCGTCAGCCGGTTCGCCAAATTGCTCGACGGAACTGTCGAAGTTGAAAGTGAGTTGAACAAAGGAGCTGCTTTTATCGTGCGGCTTCCCATCAAGCAAATTAACCGGGGGGCGAACACATAAGATGTGCAAACAACTGCAAACTTAATAATTCCGTCGCTCGTCGATTCTGTAAAGAGACCAATACGCGACGGCCATAGGGATAGAGACAACGGCTACAGTGGTTACGATATCGGCGACTGTGTGGTAGTGCTGGTAGAGCATTAAACCAAAGTAGGAAAGAAGCGAAACAATCCAGAAAGCGGCCAGCTTACGGGTAAAAAATGCCAAATACGTTACTAAGACGAGCGCGACTGCTGTATGCGTGCTGTAGTCCAGACCCACTGCTGGCCAAATATGGTATCTATCGTCGAGGAACATCAACCCATAGGCAACTATGAGTCCAGTGCAAATTCCAAGAGACCGTAGCCCAGCAAGCCGCCACCGCTTGAATATTAAAGCCGATGCGACGAGCAACAGAGAAATGGCTCCTAGTAACGGAGTATATGAATCAGCGATCGTGTCCAACGTTTCGTAACTTAACATCCCTACCTCGCATTAGCTTGTCCGTCTTCATCGCATGAACCGCGGCTTTGTGCAAGACGGGACTAATGCCATCCGCTTCGCGGAAGATTACCCGGAGCGGGCGGGCATCATCTGAACTTTGGCAAACTGTGCGCGGCCGATTTGTCGCCTTTCCTCGATTACAAAACTCCAGGAGTTCACCGCTAGGATCAACCATTGTGGCTAATGTATCCCCGCGATCTACCCCAAAGAACTCGGAACCGAAGGCGCTCCAGCGAAATATGTGTGGCAAGTAAACACGTTAATTATTCAATGAGGGAGAAAAATAGTTTTAGAGCTGTTGCCCGTTAGCCAAATTTTGTAATCTTGCAACCGTAGTCCTGATCGCATTTTTTCTTAACTCTCTAACGACTACTAATCGGAGATCTTGTGGCAACTACTTTCGAGGTGGAATTTCGAGCGTACTACGAAGATACGGACGCCGGCGGTGTTGTTTATTACTCAAACTATTTGAACTACATGGAACGGGCTCGTGCGGATTGGCTGCGCTCAATCGGGTTTCCACAAGAACAGCTCGGTCCAAAGCATGGAATTGTTTTCGCTGTCCGATCAATGTCAATCGATTTT
>JACQFZ010000054.1 GCA_016199745.1 Gammaproteobacteria bacterium | reverse complement strand
TGATGTGATGGATACGACATGAGCCTGAATCTTGAGTCGCGGTTTGAAACCTATTGTGACGAGTTGGTCAAAGCGCTATCTCACGCGGATCGCAGTCAGCCTGCGCGCTGGTATCTGAAAGGCTTGATGTTGCCTGGAAGCAGAAAGAGCGTCGAACCGATGGCGGCGCGAGTGCATCCAACGGATGTGCGGTCGGCACATCAGTCGATGCACCACCTGGTAGCCGACGCCGAGTGGAGCGATGAAGCCTTGCTGGCGACCGTAGCAGGATTGGTTCTGCCTGCGCTTACACGTGGTGGCGACACCTGTAACTGGATCATCGACGACACGGGCTTTCCGAAGAAAGGGATCCATTCGGTTGGGGTGGCACGGCAATATTGCGGACAAGTGGGCAAGACCGATAATTGCCGCGTCGCGGTAAGTCTGTCGCTGGGGACGCAGGCCGGCAGTCTGCCTTTGAGCTACCGTTTATATCTGCCGCGTGAATGGACGGATGATCCCGAGCGTTGCCTGGCAGCGGGTGTACCTTCGATGATCGCGTTTGCCACCAAAAATGAGATCGCGCGGGCGCAGATTGAAGCAGCACTGAAAGCAGGAATTCCACGCGGCCCCGTGCTGGGGGACGCAGCCTATGGCGATGACACGGCCTTGCGAGATTGGTTAAGCGAGCAGAACCTCATCTATGCGCTCGGAGTGCGCACCGGCACGACAGTGTGGTGGGGCGAACATCAACCGGTAGCTGCGCCGATTGCCGGCAAACGCGGAAAAACAAAGACCCATCTGACGCGCGATGAGCATCATCAGCCAATTTCGGTGTTGGAGCTGGCCAGGGCACTCGCGCCACAGTGCTTTCGTAGCGTCACCTGGCGCCAAGGCGTGTCTGAACCATTGCGCTCACGGTTTGCCAGGGTACGGGTACGTGCCGCCCATCGCGACCGTCCGCGCGCCGAGGAATGGCTCGTTATCGAATGGCCTAAAGGCGAGGCTGAGCCGACCCGCTATTGGTTGTCAACGCATCCGAAGAGCATCACTTTCGCGCAGTTGGTTGATTCCATCAAAGCGCGCTGGCGTATCGAACGCGATTACCAGGAGCTCAAACAAGAATTTGGCCTTGGCCACTACGAAGGGCGTAATTGGCGTGGATTTCATCACCATGCAAGCCTGTGTATTGCCGCGTATGGATTTTTGATGCGTGAACGCCTGTCAGGTGCAAAAAAAAACGGCGATCAATTCAAAGAACCTGCCCTACCCGAAGATTTCCGCCCGCGCGGGGCGAGGTCCGATGCAGCGGCATATGCCGGACTCGATCGCTACATTACGCTTTCGCCTGGCGAACGCCATCTCCCAAGGCTTGCGTCAGTGCCCATGTTGCGGGCGAGCACCAGATAGAGTCATGAAAATTTAATAACACAGTAGAACTAGAGAACCTACTCGCTACTTGCCTCGCCCGGCACGATATCGATGCAGAACTTGTCGAAATTGAAATTGCTGAAGCCGCGATGATGGGAGAGCAAACGGAGACTATTGCCTAACTCTCCGCCATAAGAGCGGTAGGAATTAAGTTGCTGGTCGATGATTTCGGTACCGGTCATTCGTCGCTCTCCCTGATCAATCGACTCGATATGGATGTGCTCACGGTCGACC
>JACQFZ010000053.1 GCA_016199745.1 Gammaproteobacteria bacterium | reverse complement strand
CAACGGCCGCACCGGCGGCCCCGGCAGCCCCCGCACTCCAGCCTGATCCTTCAGGCGCCAACACCGGAGGTGCGGCGGACATCGTCGGCGCATCGGCAGGCGCGCCCACCGCGGATGACCTGAAGAATCTGGGTCCCAAGGAGCCGCTCGCGGCGAAAGTGGCGGATGTCGTGGGCCACAACCGCATTTCGATCAATATTGTCTGGACCCTCGTGGCCGGCTTCCTGGTAATGTTCATGCAGGCCGGGTTTGCCATGGTTGAGACGGGTTTCACTCAGGCAAAGAATGCCGGACATACCATGGCCATGAACTTCATGGTCTATCCCCTCGGCATGCTCGGCTACTGGATCTGCGGCTTTGCCCTTCAGATGGGCGGTGTCGGCGGTGTAGCGACCCTCAGCGGCGGGACAGGTCTTCTGTCGAATGAGTTCGTCATACATCTTTTCGGAAAGGACTTCGGGCTCTGGGGCACAACGGGCTTTTTCCTCTCCGGTGTAAGTTATGATGCCTCGATCTTCGCGCTTTTCCTGTTCCAGATGGTGTTCATGGACACGACGGCGACCATCCCGACGGGTTCCATGGCCGAACGGTGGAACTTCAAGTCCTTCGTGATCTATGGCTTCATCATCGGCGGACTCATTTACCCGCTGTATGCAAACTGGGTATGGGGCGGCGGCTGGCTGTCTCAGCTCGGCAAGAACTTCGGGCTTGGCCACGGTCATGTCGACTATGCAGGTTCATCGGTTGTTCATATGGTCGGCGGTGTTTGTGCACTCGCAGGCGCCATGGTCATCGGACCGAGGCTCGGAAAGTATAAGGACGGGAAGATCAACGCGATCCCCGGTCATCACATCCCCATGGCGATCGTAGGTACCTTTATCCTTGCCTTTGGATGGTTCGGGTTCAATGCCGGTTCTTCACTCGCGGGCACGGACCTCCGCATCGGCGTTATCGCCACGAATACCATGCTGGCGTCGGCCGGCGGGGCCTTTGCGGCAATGATGTATATGTGGCTCAGGTACGGCAAGCCCGACATCAGCATGATCGCCAACGGCTTGCTCGCGGGCCTGGTCGCCATTACGGCGCCCTGCGCCTTCGTCACCGCGCCTGTAGCCGTACTGATCGGCGCAATCGCCGGAGTCCTGGTTTGCATCTCCGTGTTCTTCATTGACCGTACACTCAAGATCGATGACCCGGTTGGCGCCATCTCGGTCCACGGTGTGAACGGCGCATGGGGCGTCATCGCCCTCGGTCTCTTTGCCGACGGCACGTATGGAGACGGATACAACGGCATTGCCGGCGGGGTCAAAGGTCTGTTCTACGGCGGCGGTTCACAGTTCGCAGCGCAGTTGATCGGCACGGCGACAAATATTGTTTTCGTGTTCATTGCGTCCTACATCATGTTCAAGGTGCT
>JACQFZ010000052.1 GCA_016199745.1 Gammaproteobacteria bacterium | reverse complement strand
CAATATCCAATCCGATCACCGCTGCGTTAGTATTCATCTGGGCTCCACCTCCTGACGATAGCGCGTTGACCGATTCAACCCGCTTGGCGCATTGTGACGCCGTTGAGTAAGGGGGTGGAGTCCATTGCATTAGGGTGGGCCACGCGACATTTATCTTTGCCGTAGCATTTGGCGCGTCGTCGGCGAATCATTAGACTGGTAGCTCGACGACAACGACGCCAGCTTATGGATACCCTCGACGCTACCGCCATTGCCCGCATACAGTTCGGCCTGAATATCGGTTTTCATATTCTGTTTCCGGCGATCACCATCGCCCTCGGCTGGATCCTGGTCGGCTTTCGCGTGCAATACGCGCGCACCGGCAATCCGGAGTGGCTCGCGACTTACCAACGCTGGACCAAAGTGTTCGCGCTGTCGTTTGCGATGGGCGTAGTGACCGGCATTGTCATGTCGTTTCAGTTCGGCACCAACTGGCCGGGCTACATGAATAAGGTCGGCAACATTGCCGGTCCGTTGCTTGCTTACGAAGTGCTCACCGCATTTTTTCTCGAAGCTACCTTTCTCGGCGTTATGTTATTCGGCATGCGGCGCGTGCCGGGCTGGGTGCATCTGCTAGCGACGGTGCTGGTTGCGGTCGGCACGACGATATCGGCGTTCTGGATTCTCGCGCTCAACTCTTGGATGCACACACCGGCCGGCCACGTCATCGCCGATGGCGAACTGATCGCCGGCAATTGGTGGGAGGTCATTTTCAATCCCTCGTTTCCCTATCGGCTGACGCACATGTTGCTCGCCTCCGGACTGACAGCGGCGTTTTTAGTGGCGGGATTGTCGGCATGGCGCCTGCTGAAGGCGGCCGATGACACAGCGGCGAAGAAGACGCTGCGCACCGGCGTATTGATTGCGTTCGTGTTGGCACCGGTGCAAATCTTCATGGGCGATCTCCATGGACTGAACACGCTCGAGCATCAACCGGCCAAGATTGCTGCCGTCGAGGCGCTGTGGCAAACCGAGCACGGCGCACCGCTGGTGTTGTTCGCCATTCCGAACGAAGCGACCAGAACCAACGACTTCGCCATTGAAATTCCCAAGGGTGCCAGTCTCATCCTTCGGCACGATCGCGATGCCGAGATAAAAGGCATTGAAGCGTTCGCGCCGAACACGCCGCCGGTGGCGCCGGTGTTCTTCGCGTTTCGGGTGATGGTGGGTGTCGGTATGCTGATGTTACTGGTGAGCGCCGTCGGCACTTGGCGACTGCGCGGCAATCGCACACCGCCGCGCTGGTTGCTGTGGATCTTTGCCGGCTTCACCTTCTCCGGTTGGGTCGCGACGCTGGCCGGCTGGTTAGTCACCGAGATCGGCCGCCAGCCGTGGCTCGTTACCGGCGTGCTGCGCACCGCCGACGCTGTTGGTGCCGTCTCCGAAGCGAAGCTCGGTGCCAGCCTCACCGGTTACATCATTACGTACAGCATCATGCTCATCGCCTACGTCGTCGTGCTGACGCATCTCGCCGGCAGCGGCAGCACCAAAGCGCCGGTCGGGCCAGGCTCGATTACGGCGGAGGGCCTGCTATGACGCTTGATCTGCCGCTGATCTTCACCGGCCTCATGGGCCTGGCGATCCTCGCCTATGTGGTACTCGACGGTTACGACCTCGGCGTCGGCATGCTGATGCCAGCGGCCGACGAGAACGAACACAACGTCATGGTCGCGTCGATCGGCCCGTTCTGGGACGCGAACGAGACCTGGCTCGTGCTCGGCGTCGGCATTTTGTTGGTGGCGTTTCCGGTCGCGCACGGCGTGATCTTGGGCGCGCTGTACTTGCCGACAGTGGCGATGCTGATCGGCCTTATGTTCCGCGGCGCCGCCTTCGAGTTCCGCATCAAGGCCGAAGGCTGGCATCGCGAATTGTGGAATTGGCTGTTCTGGTTCGGCTCGTTCTTAGCGTCGTTCGCGCAAGGCATCATGCTAGCGCGCTACATCACCGGCTTTCATTCCGGTTTCGGTTATTTTATTTTCTCCATCATCGTCGGCGGCGCGCTGTGCGGCTCTTACGTGCTGCTCGGTGCAACATGGCTCATCATCAAAACCGACGGGCTATTGCAGAAAAAAGCGCTGGCATGGGCCAAGTGGGGCTTGATCTGGACCACGCTCGCCATCGCCGTCGTCAGCGTCGTGACGCCCTTAGTGAGCGAAACCGTACGGCACAAGTGGTTCGATTTTCCGCACACGCTGGCGCTGATGCTGCTGCCGGCGGCGAGCACGGCAATCATTGCCTATGTCGGCATTACGCTACGACGCCTGAGCCGCGGCAGTTCAACCCAAGAATGGATTCCATTCGCCGGCAGTGTCGCGATGTTTGCCTTGGCCTTTGCCGGCCTCGCCTACAGTCTTTTTCCGTACATCGTTATCGATCGCTTGACCATTTGGGAAGCGGCGGCGCACCCGTCGTCATTGAAATTTGTTCTGGTCGGTGTGCTCGTGGTGGTGCCGTTGATCATCCTCTACACCGCATTTTCGTATCGGGTGTTTTGGGGTAAGGCACGCGCGGGGCTTTACGAATAAACCCAACGTTATAATTGCACCGTTTCAACCCTTGTAGTTCTGTTGAGACTAAACTAACAGGTTGCAGGGCATTGCCTCTCTTCAGTCGGGCTTAGCCGTTCACACATTCTAAGGCGGTAGACTCTTAACGTCGGGCATTACAATCGTCGATCCCCGCAGATCACTCTGCCGACAAAAATTTAAAATAGTTCGAGGATCGAATGAGAGTTCTACACGCACTACGATTGCCTGCCGCTGTCATTGCCGCACTTTTTTCGACGGATCCCTACGCCGCCTGTACCGCTAACCCAACGCTTCAGCCAAGCAACACCTTTCCGACTCTTTCCGGACGTCTGGTCTACCACTCCTATGTGAGTTATGGCGACGGCACGTCGAATCTCTACCTGTACGATTTTCCGTCGCAAACGACGACCCGGCTCGACAACCCGAGTTGGAATCTGTCCGATCCAATGAATGCGCATTTTTCCCCAGACGGAAAAAGAATCGCATTCATGGCGCAACAGGACGGCAATTGGAATATTTTTGTCTGGGCCATCGGCTCGCCGACCGCGCCAAGCAATATCACCGCATCGATCGGCGGCCGCAACGAGGATGCAAAATTCTCGTTCGACGGTAAGCGGATTGTCTTCAAGCATGAGGGCGATATTCGGCTCGCCACTCTGCGCTTCAACGCCGACAATACTGTCGGTGTCTCTGCCTGGCAGAACATTACGAGCGACGGTTGGACGATCGAGGAATCGATGCCGTATCTGACACCATCCGGCAAATATGTCGTGTACACCGTCGGCAGCGACGGCATGAGCATTTACCGCAAAAATTTAGCAACGGGACAGACCGCACCGTTCGCAGTTCCGCCGGCTGGTGCGCACGACTATTACCCGATCGTTCGCGATTACTCGGCCTATTTCTTTACGCGTGCCAGCAGCGGCAGCGGCTACGACCAAATCATGATGGCGCTGCCCAATGCCGCAAGCAGCACGGCCTACGCGTTACCGCTCAATAAATGCAACGCGAACAATTCCGACGCCGCGCCGGTCGATGAAGACCATCTAATTTTTCCCAGCGGTGCCTACGATCCGCCCTATGGCCTGGTTATCGGCGATATCAAGACCGGGATGATCTGGCGCCTCAACCAAAGCGCCGTGAACATCAACGACGGCAAACAGAAATTAGGCGCGAGCTATACCGCCGCGCGCTGACCGGAGACTCTCACCGGACGCAGTTAATCTAGCGACGACGACAAAAAGAAACAGACCATTACCGGGAGCAGGTATAGTGGGATTCGGTCAGCTGGCTTAAGGTGCCATTACCAAAAGCAGGGTGTTTCAAACCCCTTTGCATGTCGCCGCCGATAATATGAATGGATGCCGGCAAACGTGACACTGCTGTTTCCCGGCCCGCTTCGCCGCATACATGGCACGATCGGCATGCCGCACTAACGTCTCGGCATCGGTACCGCACGACGGGTAAGTGGCGATGCCAATGCTCGCCGACAAGCGATCTGGCGTATACAACCGGAGAGCGTCGCGAATATTATTGCCGATATCGATGTGGCGCCTCTCGTTATCCGCCGCGTCCAACAACAAAATAACGAACTCATCGCCGCCCAACCGCGCCACGGTATCGGCTTCCCGCACCGATTCACTCAATTGACGCGCCGCCGCCCGCAACGCCTCGTCGCCCGCCGCATGCCCGCGCGAATCATTGACTTGCTTGAAATCGTCCAAGTCGACGAACAGCACCACAAAGGTTCGTTTATGGCGTTCGGCGGCGGCGATAGCTTCATTCAATCGCTCGTACAAAAACGCCCGGTTTGGCAGCTGCGTCAACGAGTCATGCGTCGCTAGTTCATTGAGCCGCTCGTTGGCCTCGTTCAGGCGGCGCAAGAATAAGCCGGCGTAGTAGGGCGACGACATAATGCCGAACCATAGACCAATGCCAAGCAGGCCAAGCGACTGCCAGTACTCGTTATAGAAAAGGACAAGACCGAAGCCGATGGTGGAGCACACCGTCGACAGATATAAATACTGGCGCCCGTAACGAGCCGCATTACCGACATCGAGCCACAAATAGAGCACATACGCCGGCGTTATCCATTCGCCGAAGAGCAGTAGCCCCGCCGTCGTCATACCCCGGTCGCCCAGCGTATACAATATTCGGCGCAACACCGATTTCTTGGGCGAATAGTAAATCCAGACGAATATTACCAGCGTGTAGCCGATGTAGATCCCGAGCGCGAGCGAGAAGGGATGTATCGGCACATCATTCCACAGCGCATAGGCGATCGTGTAAAAAAAGAAAAATGAGGTAATGATTAGTCGAACGAGATTCTGTTCCGGTTCGGTGTCAGGACAAAGTCGAAGACGATCGTGGATACGACGCCATAGCGACGGCGAGTCGATGGTTCGTGGGTCTCCCGAGCGCCGATTTTGAATTGCATACGTTTCTGTCGTCATGACGCACTCCCTCCGTGGCACTACTGTTCTTTTGAAGTTGTGAAAATCCTGCCCTGCTGGCTCGTGCGTTATTTATGATGAACGACGCAGACGGCGTACGTAAAGCACCGCCCTTCCTACCAGCACGACATCCTTTTCTGCCAGCAAATCTTTCCGCCAGGACAGCGGACCTGCCCGCAGCGCCGATGCGCGACCTTCGGCGTTAAGCGAATGATCGTCCATCGTGTCGAGGTCGTAGAGCGGAATGCGCGGATAGTCGCCGACCTCGCCGACTGGCTTCTCTTCTTCCTTCAGCCGCGATTGCAATTCGCACAGCGCTAGGCGGCTGATTCACCGCAGTCGCATTTTTCTTCAACTCGCCTGTGCCAGACCGACGGGCACAAATGGCAGGTTGCTTCAGCTCTTCACGTGACAGTAATCGGTGCTCTGATACATCGCCTCGATCTCGTCGGCGTAACGCCGCTCCACTTCTTTGCGGCGAATTTTTAGCGTCGGCGTAAGCAAACCGTTCTCGACGCTCCAGGTATCGGTGACACGGATGATGTGGCGGATGCGGGCGTAGCCGGGGAAACCGCTCAATTGCGTATTGGCGCGCGTGCATAACTGGCCCAGGTCGTCGATCTTAGCGACACACACCAAACCAAGCGCCTTGCGCCCTTCGCCGACGATCATGACCTGCTCGAAGGTCGAGTCGCGCAGGATCGCCTGCTCGGCGTCGGCCGGTGAAATCTTTTCGCCGTTCGACATGACGATGATGTCTTTGACGCGGCCGGTGATGTAAACGCGGCCGTCGCGGATGCGCGCGAGATCGCCGGTGCGAAACCAGCCGTCGGCGGTCATGACCTTGGCGGTTGCTTCAGCATTGTTCCAGTAACCGAGCATGATGTTCAGCCCGCGCGCGAGTAGCTCGCCGTTGTCATCGCAGCGTAGCAGGATGCCTTCGAGTGCACGGCCGACCGACGCCGGGTCGTTGTCACCCTCGCGATTGCACGCCAGCACCGGTGCCGTTTCGGTAAGACCATAACCTTGAATGATAGGCAGACCTAAACTAATGAAGATTTTCGCCAACGCTTCCGGAAAAGCGGCGCCGCCGACGACGATTAGGCGGATGCGACCGCCCATACGGGCTCGAAGTTTTCTTGCGACCAGCAGTTTCAACAACGGCCACCACAAGTGATCGACCAACGTCGCCGCGCCGGTAAAACGCCGCCAACCGACGGCGACCGCTTTGTCGAACAAGCGCCGCTTAAGAGTACCGGCCGGCATCGCTTCCTGCATGCGGCTCCAAATACGCTCGAAGATACGCGGCACCGCCACCAAAATCGTCGGCCGTTGCTGGCGCAGGTCGTCGCCTAGCAGCGAGATCGAACGCGCGTAGATCGTATGTGCGCCGGACCAAATGCCGGCGTAGTAGCCGGCGGTACGCTCGAACATGTGCGACAGCGGCAAGAACGATAAAAATTTGTCGGCGCTCGTTACTGGGATCGCCCGCGTCGATGCGACGCAATTGGTAACGACGTTGTGATGCGACAGCATCACGCCTTTCGAGCGGCCAGTAGTGCCGGAGGTGTAGACGATGGTGGCGAGCTCGTTCGCCGGTGCGTTCGAGTGGGTCAACGCATGCAGGCCCAACGGCAACCAATCGCTCAAGCGTCGCAACTTTGCATCCGGCGCCACCGCGTCATCCAAGCAAACGACGCGCTCGACCGTCGGCAATTGGTCCTTGAGGGCCGCCCACTGCGCGCCGTCTTCGAGCAGCAACAAGCGCGCGCCGGCATCATTCAAACACCACGCCATGTTCTCGGCGCGGTCATCGAAGTAAAGCGGCACGGTAACGAGACGCAAACCAATCGCCGCTTGATCGAATAACACCCATTCGATGCGATTGTGCAGACACAATGCCACCCGGTCGCCAGGCTGCAATCCTTCGGCACGCAGCGCCGCCTGCCAACGCCCGACTTCTTGCGCCACCTCGGCCCAGGTCCAATCGCGCCAACTCTTGCCGTCGAATTGACGGTACGCCGGCAGGTCAGGGGTTTCCTGCACGCGGCCGAGAAAAAGATCGGACAGGTTGGAGCGTTCCGTTAGCTGCATACGGTGTCCTGCACTGACTCCCCCTCACCCAGCCCCCTCACGCAGAGGAGGAGTCAGGTGTGCCGATACAATTCGTTAGAACGACCAGCGCCCCTGCACGCTGACGATATTGATGCTCGACTCATACGTGCCCTGCAAATTGCCGCGGAAGAAATTTTCGCTGGTCGAGCTGGCGGCTGTTTTATTGATGTCGGCGTCGTCGATCATGATACGAACATAGCCGATATCGATGCTGGCGTTATCACGGCAACGATATGTCGCACCGAGCGCGAGCCAGGTTCTATCGGCGTCGGGCACGCGCGCGGTCCGCACCTCGGCGTTCGGCGTCGGCGATTCGTCGAGCGCGATACCGAAACGGTAGCTCCACTTTCCAGCCGGCGAATAGGTGGCGCCGATCGAATAGCGGTTTACGTCTTCCAGATCGAGCGTGATTACCGAGTCGGATTGATTGTTCTCGGTAAAATCGATACGCAACTCCGGCAAGCGGCTCCAGCGAGTGCGCGTGATATCGGCCATCAGCGCCCATTGCGGTGTGAGCTGATTAAAGCTGCTGAGCGAAATGGTTTCGGGAATGGTGATGTTGGTGACCAGCGCCGAATTTGAAATGTTGAAAGGCGCCGATGCGGCGACCGCGGCGGAAGTCGCATTGGGCGCGTTTACGGTCGACTGGCCCTCAATGGTGTGTGAAATCTTCGAGCGATAAGCGAGACCGACCCGATTGTCCGGCGTGAACTGCCAGAGCATGCCGAGGTTATAGCCGTAACTGGTATCGTCGCCTTCCAGGCGCGCGCTTCCGTCGGCAGCGTTCGTACCGGAACAAGCGCCGACGCCGGCAGCGGCACAAATACTGCCGTAGTCGACGGCATTGGTCAGCTCGGCGTCGATACGTTGGACGTTAAGGCCGGCACCCATCGACACTTTCTCGTTCAGACTGTACGACAGCCCCGGGTTGATGTTGACCGTTTTAATCTCGGAACGAATGGCGTGATAACGACCGACCCAGTCACTGTCGTATTCGGTCGCCAGACCGTACGGCGCGTTGACACCCAAGCCGACGACGAAGCCGCCGTCTAACGACTGCGTGAAGTAAAAATTCGGTATCAACGCGGACTCACCGGCGTCGCCGCCGTTACCGCCGGAGATCGCGCTGCCACCGAGCGCCGCGGCATGCGTGGCGCTGGCGTTTTCGAGCTTAATCGACGGGTCGACGTAGTGACCGGCCACCACGAATTGCCGACCGGACAAGCGCGCCATACCGGCTGGGTTGTACCAGACCGTGCTCGCGTCCTCGGCGCCGGCGGCGCCGCCGGCGTAAGCATTGCCGAGACCGGAAGCACTGTTCTCTTGAATCTGGAAAAACGCCGCCATCGACGGCGCGCTGGTGCCGGCCATGACGGCGGCGGCGATCGCGATCGGAAGGCGTTTGCGAATTACAGGCGGGGTCTTCATGTTGATCTCCTCACGGTGGGAATCGGCTGCAGTTGCAACCTCCCTGTTGTTGTCGTCGTTTTGCGCCGAAACCGGACACACGACACGTATTCTTAAGCATCTGCCGATATCGGGCAAACGCATTTGCAAGGCGACGAACTTTTTAGAAACACCAACCTAGGTCATGGGTAGCCGCCATGCAGATTCTTCAGGCGGGCGCCGAACGCGTGAACAACTCCGGTTGCGACCAGCCGGTGTCGGGGGTGAAGCGCTCGCCATACTCCTGCGACAAACGATAAAGACTATGACCGATGCCGGTAGTGCCGAGGCTGTCGGCATAGCGCATCGGCCCGCCGAGATACGGCGCGAAGCCGGTACCGTATACCATACCGGCATCGACGGCGTCGGCGTCGCTCACCACGCCTTCGCGCAGGCACGCGACCGCTTCGTTTAACAACCGCAACACCAAGCGCTCGGTAATCGGCACACGCGAAATCGCCTTGCCGTCGCCGGCACGCGCGCTACGGCGCCGACCGTTTTTGTCGTAACGATAAAATCCGTAGCCGCTCTTTTTGCCCAAGCGCGCTTCGGCGACGACTTCGCGCAGCCGCGCCGGCACCGGTATGCCGAGCGGGCCGGACAACATTTCCGCCACCGACAAGCAAATATCGAGGCCGACGGTATCGGCCAATTCGATCGGACCCATGGGCATGCCGAATTCGAGCGCGGCACGATCGATATCGGGCGCCGGAATCCCCTCCTCCAGCAACTTCACCGCCTCCAGCAGATACGGCATCAAGATGCGATTGACCAGGAAGCCGGGACTGCTCTTCACGTCGAGCGGTAAGCGATCGAGCGCTACCGCCCAACTGCGCGCGCGCCCTAACGCAAGCTCGTCGCTACGTTCGCCGCGGACGATCTCGACCAGCTGCATCTTCGCGACGGGATTGAAAAAATGCAGGCCGACCAAGCGCTCCGGCCGGCGCAGCGATTGCGCCATTACTTCCAATGGAATACTCGATGTATTGGTGGCGAGGACGGCGTCGGGCCGCGCGACTTCTTCGATGTGGCGGAACAACTCGCGCTTCGGTTCGATCTTCTCGACGATCGCCTCGATCACGAGGTCGGCGCGGCGTAAGCCGTTGCCGGCGAGATCGGGCATCAACCGGTCGAGCGCCTCCTGCACCGCGCGCGATTCTTTGAGCTGGCGCTTGAAGAACGTATGCGCCCGGCCCATGGCGCGCGCGAGGATTTCCGGTTTTTGATCTTGCAGGCTGACGTGAAAACCCTTCGACGCCGCCCACATAGCGATGTCGGCGCCCATGACGCCGGCACCGACGACGTGGACATAACGAATGTTGTGCTCGTGCGCACGACCGCGGCGCTTCAGCTCTTCGCCGAGCAGGAATACGTGCACAAGGTTGCGGCTGGTACGGCTGGTGAGCAATTCGCCGAGCGATATCGCCTCTTGCTCCAGCGACGCCTGCTCACGCCACAGCTCGAGAATGCGATACGGCGCGGGATAGTGATTGGGATCGGCTTTGGCGCGCACGTTGCGGTCGAGCATCTTCACCACCAACGGACGCAGCGGCTTCCAGCCCGGCAAACGCTGATACCACGGCGGACGCTTCGGTTCCGGTCGGCGTTTGAGCAGGACTTGCGCCGCCGTCAGCTCGTGCCGCTCCGGTACGAGCTCGTCGACGAGACCGAGCTTACGCGCTGCTTTGGCGGCGACCGTGCGACCGGTCAGCGTGAGATCGAGCGCCGACAGATGCCCAATCAACGCCGGCAGACGCACCGTGCCGGCGAAGCCGGGATGAATACCGAGCCGTACCTCGGGCACGCCCAAACGGGTCGAGGCATCGTCGCGAGCGACGCGGTAGGTGCAGGCAAGCGCCAGCTCCAGGCCACCGCCGAGACAAAAGCCGTTGATCAACGCCAGCGTTGGAAACGATAAGGTGGCGAGGCGCTCGAATACCACCTGCCCCCGACGCGCCAGCTCTGCCGCTTGCTGAGCGTTGCCCACTTGGCCGAATTCGCGCACATCGGCGCCAGCGATAAAGCCCGACGACTTGCCGGAGCGAATGACGAGGCCACGCAGGCGCCGCGCACCGAGCTCGTTTAACAGACGTTCGAGCTCGTCCAACACCTCGCCCGACAAGACATTGGCCGATTGGCCGGCAACATCGAGCTCGAGGAAGGCGATCTCTTCGCCCGGCGGTGCACCGACGACGCGACCGGCGCTATCGATTTGGCCGACATCGATATGCCAGTGACGCAAGGTCATCGTCGAGCTGTCGGTTGTTGTCATTTCCTCTGAGCCCATTCTGCCTCTCCGACATACGTTAACTATTGATACGCCGCACTCCTCTACCCAGAGCGGCTTACTGAACCGACAGCAACATCGCCCCGCCCTGACCGCCGCCGATGCACAACGTGGCGACACCGAGGCCGCCGCCTTTGCGTTTCAGCGATTTCAACAGATGCAGCACCAAGCGCGCACCGGAAGCGCCGACCGGATGGCCGCTGGCGATAGCGCCACCTTCCGGATTGAGCCGTTCCGGATCCATGGCACCGACCGGCGCATCGAGGCCGAGCTCGGTCTTGGCGTATTCGGTACTGTCCCACGCCGCTTGGCAGCCGAGCACTTGCGCGGCGAATGCCTCGTTCAATTCCAACTGCGCGAGATCGCGCATCTTCAGTTGATGTTGTGTCAGCAACTTGGAAACTGCGTGCACCGGACCTAGGCCCATCTGCCGTGGATCAACGCCGGACCAGGCATGGCCGAGCAATTCACCGAGCACCGGTAACTGATAGCGTTGCACCGCCGACTCGCTCGCCAGCATGAGCATGGCGGCGCCGTCGGTGACCTGCGAGCTGTTGCCGGACGTCACCTGACCATACTTACGATCGAACACCGGCTTTAACTTGGCGAGTTGCGCCATATCGGTCTCGCGCCGCAGACCGGTGTCCTCGGGGTAGAAACGGCCTTTGGAATCGTAAAGCACCTCGACTTCCTCGCGCATGCTGCCGTTGTCGAACGCACCGGCGAGCCGGCGATGACTTTGTAACGCGTACGCGTCCTGCGCTTCGCGCGAGATGCCGAAGCGATGCGCGACCACTTCGGCGGTTTGGCCCATCGACAGTTTGTACAGCGGATCGGTTAAGCCGAGCAGCAATGAATAAACCGGCTGCAGATTGGCCGGCCGAAAGCGTGCAATCGCTTGCAACCGTGCACCAATATTCTTCGCGCCCATGACGGCGCCGAGCCAAGTGGCCATCGACAGATTCCATTGGATCGGCGAACGGCTCATGGCCTCGGTGCCGCCGGCGAGCACTAGCTGCGCCTGACCGAGCCGAATACTTTCGGCAGCGCTTGCCACTGCTTGTAGGCCCGATGCGCAATTGCGCTGCACGGTGAACGCCGGTGTCTGCTTACCACAGCCGAGCCGCAGGCCGATGATACGAGCGATGTTGGCTTCGTCCGGTGCCGCGATCACACAACCGATGATGACTTCATCGATAGCCGTTGCCGCGAACGGCATTCGCGCCAACAGCGGTCGCCCGGCGGCCACCGCGAGATCGGACGCCGCGAATGGGCCGGGCTCGGTGCGCGCTTTCAGAAACGGCGTGCGTACGCCGTCGACGACGAATACACGAGGCTGAGACATGGAACCTCCTCATCTAACAAAGGCATGAGCGATACACTACGCTCGTGCCGGACCTAATTAACGCTAAATCTGCGCCGGTGGAAAATCATCCACCATGATGGCAGCACGTCGAGCGGCGTGCGCCGTGCGGGCGAGCTCGGCTTCCTCGATACTGATCAATCCTTGAGTCTGTGCCGCATCGATCAACGCGTCCATCGTAAACACCGATTGGGCCTCATTTATGTGCTGGAGTTTGCGCTCAACGGATTCGGCGGCAATGACCTTAGCGAGCGCATGTTCTATGCGGCCGACGCCGGACTGCGGATCGGTTGGCACATAAATACCGGCGGTCAAGCGGTCGCGCGCCGCCGACGGCTCGAGCAAAATCGCCGCCGCTTGCTGGCCCAGCTTATCGCTCGGCGGACGGGCGCGGGCGCCGAATGGGAACATGACCCCACCGGCGATAGCGGCGAGCCACCGATTCGGAAAATTACGCAGCACGCCAATCAACGCCTGCTCCAGGCGATAAATCGTATCCTCGCTAGCCCAGCGCAACAGCGGCACGTCTGCCGGCGGACGTCCTTGGTCTTCGAAACGTTTGAGTACGGCACTGCCGATATATAACAGACTCAGCGCATCGGCCAAGCGACCGGACAATTTTTCGCGACGTTTGAGGGCGCCGCCGAGCGTCATCAATGCTAGATCGGAAACGAACGCGAACGCCGCACTGTAACGCGCTAACCGTTGAACATGGCGCCGACCGGGGCCGGTGATCGATACACACGTTAGGCGACCGCCGCTCATGCCGAGCACTAGGCTACGTACAAAATTACTGGCAAAAAAACCGGCATGGCCAAATAGCGCTTTGTCGAACGTCTGGCGCGCGCGGCGGGTATCGGTGTCGGCGGCCGCCTGCATCTCTTTTAACAAATACGGATGGCAGCGCACCGCGCCTTGGCCATAAATGATCAACGAGCGCGTCAGGATGTTGGCACCTTCGACGGTAATACTGATCGGCAAACCTTGATACGCCCGCCCGAGGAAGTTGCGCGGTCCCAGGCAAATGCCGGAGCCGCCTTGAATATCCATGGCATCGTTGATGACCTGGCGCATGCGCTCCGTCAGTTGATATTTAACGATCGCCGAAACAACGGCCGGCTCCTCGCCGCTATCAAGCGCGCACAGCGTGAGATTACGCGTCGCATCCATCAGATACGTCTGGCCGGCGATCCGCGTCAGCGCTTCTTCCACCCCTTCGAAGCGGCCGATCGGCACTTTGAATTGCTTGCGCACCCGCGCATAAGCACCGGTCGCGCGCGAGGCGAGCTTACTGGAACCCGCGCTCAGCGCCGGCAGCGAGATACCGCGGCCGACGGCAAGACGCTCGACCAGCATGCGCCAACCTTGGCCGATGTAGTCCGGCCCGCCGATTAACCAGTCGAACGGGATGAAAACATCCTTGCCGCTGTTCGGCCCGTTCTGGAATGGAATATTGAGCGGCAGATGGCGATTGCCGATGTTCACGCCCGGGGTATCGGTCGGGATCAATGCCAACGTGATGCCTCGCTCGACTTGCGCACCGAGCAGGTGTTCCGGGTCGTAGAGCTTGAAGGCGAGACCAAGCACGGTCGCCACCGGGCCGAGGGTGATATAGCGTTTTTCCCAGGTAACGCGGATACCGAGCACATCGCGCTTGCCCTGAAAATCACCGCGGCAGACAACGCCGTAATCGGGCATGGCACTGGCATCGCTACCGGCCTCGGGGCCGGTCAAGGCAAAACAGGGGACTTCCTCACCGCGCGCCAAACGCGGCAGGTAATGATTCTTTTGCGCGTCAGTACCGTAGTGCAGCAACAACTCGGCTGGGCCGAGCGAATTCGGCACCATTACCGTCACCGCGGCCGTGACGCTGTGGCTGGCGATCTTCATGACCACTTCGGAATGCGCCTGCGCCGAAAACTCCAAGCCGCCGTATTGTTTCGGGATAATCATGCCGAAGAAGCGCTGTTGCTTCAGGTAAGCCCATACCTGCGGCGGAAGATCGCGGCGCACATGCACGACCTCCCAATCGTCGACCATGCGGCACAGCTCCTCCACCGGGCCGTCGAGGAACGCCTGCTCTTCGGCCGATAATGTCGGCTTGGGCAGGCTAAACAGCCGGCGCCATGCCGGGCGGCCGCCGAATAACTCCGCCTCCCACCAGATCGACCCAGCTTCCAGAGCCTCGCGCTCGGTCGAAGACATCGGCGGCATTTGCCGGCGGAAGGCGGCGAGCAAATGATTGCTGATGAGCCAGCGGCGCAACGGCCAGAAATGCAAAATCGCGGCGATTGCCAAAAATACGACCCAGCTGACCACGATCGCCGGCAACGTCGGCGGACAAAGGAGGTGCGCAACAGCGAGGGCGGCGGCGAGGAGGCCGGTAGCCAACAACAACGGTAAGCGCAGATAGGCGACAATGCTTAAGACCATCACAACGAAAACAATCGCGCCCACCACTGTCATTGCCATGCTTGGTCTCCGTGTATGGCCGAGCCGACCCACGGTAGCAGCGTGCTGCTAGGTGGGGCGCAGTTTTGTTATGCCGCCTTCCTACCTTTTATAACATACCCGCTACGGCTAAGGCTCCAATGGTTTCACGGAACGATCGCTCGCTTCTCGGGGTAAACATAAGACCGTTAAATAATGTGAAGCGCTCGTGCTCATCTATGCATACAGCCTGCCGGCGATTCTCGCTTTAATCGCCAAGGTTCTGTTGTTGATTTACTCCCGGCGTTCGCCGATTCGCGATACGCGCACGCGCTTGTTCGTCGTCGCCGTATTTCTGGCGATGGCGCTGAATGCGCTCGAAATTTTCGGTTTTCTACGACTCACCGATAGTTATCTGCCTACCCTGGGCGATTTTTACCACGCTGTCGTCATCGTCTTCTGCGCCGTGCTGTGTCATCTCACGGTGTGCGTCGCCTTCGAAAATCCGCCGCGCTGGTTGCTGATGCTCACTTACCCGCTGGCATACGGGTTTGCACTGGTATTGTTGGCGCTGCTGGCGTTCCCGCCGCAATTAATTGCCGGCTACATCTGGCTCGGTGGCTACACGATTACGAGCATCCCCGGTCCGTTCTTTCCGTTGCTGGAAATGTTTTTCGCGCTGACATTGTTGACGGTGCTTTGTCTACCCATCCGCGGCATCCGCTTGGACCGCAACGGCAAGCTTCGCAGCCGCTGCCAGATTTGGCTGCTGACCGCGGTGCCGTGTGTGTTGCTGGTGGCGACAACGCTGACATTGCTGCACTTCGACATTCGCTGGTTCAACACCACGGTGACCATGCCGATTCCGCTAGCGCTATTCTTAGCTGGCGTCGGTTATGCCATCCATAACCATCGCATTATCGAGCCAGGCGTTTATTTTCCGTTTTCTAAGATCAAACGCACTAAGCAAACGCTTTATCACACCTTGGCGGCACTCATCGAAGACTCGCCGAAATCGTCATCGGTAACGCAATTGCTAAAGCAGTTGGCAGACGTATTGCAGTGCCCGGTAGCGTTAGTTAGCGCGAACGGCGGGGTTTACTCCGACCATGGGATAGGTGCTGATCTTCCGGCAGCGCAGCTGGCCGATGTGCAGCACATGGTAGTTGCTGGAGAGATTAGAGGCCCGCTTAACGATTTGATGAAACAACGCCGCCTCGGCGCGATCGTACCGTTATTTCCGCACAGCCAAACCGCTTCGAGCTGGTTACTCTTCGGTGAAACCTTTGCGCGGCGGATGTATACACCGGCCGACTTCGCCAGGATCGAACGAGTTGTTCAACAACTTGCCGGGTTATTTTTAGACAATCTGCTGCAAACTAACCCAACCACTCGGCGCGACAGTATGGTGTCGCCGGCAACTGTCCCACCGGCTCACGCGCCCGGCATGCCAGCGAAGGAAATTGCTCTGCATCCGTTGGCCGAGCGTCTCGCCCACTATGAAGCCTTTTTGATCAAAGAGGCGTTACGTTCTTGCGCTGGCAATCAAGCCCAAGCCGCACGATTACTCGGGCTGCAGCCGAATACGCTGCACTACAAGTTGAAGCGTCTCAAGCTGGAGATGTAGTTTTGTTTTTTATACCTACCGCACGCAAACATCTTAGATTTTTTTAAAGAGCGAGGTGTTGCTAGCGGCTGCTGTAAGCAAAAAAATGCCCGTGCTTAAGGGGTGGCACGGGCTAATAATCAGAGACGAACAGGGAGGAGCTCGTCTCTGAGGGAGATCGCATCGATTTCGCGCTTGCGGCGCTGTTGTTCAGTACGTTCTCGAATTCTCAGTTGGTAAATATTTCGGACCCAGTGCTGTGGTCAACAAGCGTGCCGTCAACATTCCCCTGCTAACAGTATCTCAATTCCACGTTGATCACCAAACACTTCTATTCAACTTCTCGCCTTACTGCGCTAGCTAAAAAATCGTCTAAAAAGTCATTCAATATTTTGAATGATGTTAACAGCCTAGAATATTTACGCAAGAAGGCTATTGCTGAGTCCTCAAGAAGCCGGGGAAGACGATTGTTGCTAAGGGTTTGTTGGTGGAGTTGGATTGATGGTTGAATCGCCCCGTTGGGGCGATGCTGGTCGAGTTAATAAAATGTAATCAGCGGGGTGCTCCGCCCCGCAACCCAGGGTTACTTTTCTTTGCTGGTGGTCGCTCCTGCGCATCCTGCGCTCGCGACATTCGTACGTCCCGGTACAGCACCCGAAAAGGAACCAAAAGAAAGCACCCCCCGGGGTGGCGCAAAACCTTCCTGTGCTTCTCGCTTTTGGCAACCAACTATGTCTGGCACAGCCCCTCCCTGGGCTGAGCCAGACGCGCGCGTCCTGCGCGCTCGAGGCCAAAAGCGCCGATGCTCGGAATGCGCCACACGGGGATTAAGCGCAACGACAGCAACCGCAAAAGCCCATTTCACACACCCCCCACCCTAACCCTCCCCCGCTGTTGCGGGGGAGGGAATGGATCGGTGGCGGCGGGTGGAAGACAACTAACGGCCTAGTCGTTTTTGCTTTTCATCCCCTCCCCTGCGCAGCGGGGGGTGAGGCGGGGTTTTCGTGAGTGTCCCGTGGACACTCACGCCGGCGAACGGGCGCGCTGATGTTCGCGCGCACTGGGCGGGAATGGTTAGGGTGGGGGCGGTTGCGGTTCTCCACCCTGCTGCAAACTTGCGAAGCCGTGGCGCTTTCACCACGGGGCTTATCGCCATCAACGACCGACCTATTTACGCGCTGTCGTATATAAAAAACTCTCCATCGTATGCTCGGCCAATCCATGCCACGGTTGAGGGAACGTATGGCGGCCATTCGCACGCCATTCGGATTACCCCGAACGGTGCTTTCTAAATTTATTGGAATCGTGGATTAAATTTCGATCATCTCGAAATCGCTTTTCGCCGCCCCACACTCTGGGCATTTCCAATTCTCAGGAACGTCGTCCCAGCGAGTGCCGGGCGCAATACCTTCGTCTGGCGCGCCTTTGGCCTCGTCATAGATATAACCGCAGACCACGCACATATAAGTTTTCATCACTACCTCGAATGTTGGTCACCGCTCGTTTTTAAAAAAGCAATGCGCAACCATGCCGGCCGGCATTATTTAGTTGAGCGGAATGTTTCCGGAAATTTTGGGTCTCAAGCCATCGATGACCCAGTCCGTTAAGATCGCGATAAGGCGGCGCAGTGCGCAACGGACGGCGAATTCTCCCATGTTTAGCGCAAATGGTGAAACCGCAAGCGTAACGGTAGAATTTCCGGCCTCGCATCGACCTACAGCAGAAATGAACCAGCTCCCTGCCGTCGTATTGCTCAACCTAGGAGGGCCGGATTCGCTTGCGGCGGTGCAGCCGTTTCTTTACAACCTGTTTTCCGATCCCGATATTTTCAAATTGCCGTTCGGCCGGCTGACGCAAAAAACGTTCGCCGCGTTAATCAGTCGGCTACGGCAAAAGGAAGCCGCAAAAGGTTATGCCGCCATCGGTGGAAAATCGCCGTTACTGGAGCATACGCAAGCGCAGGCGCGGGCGTTGCAACAGGCGCTGGCTAATTCGGCCGAGGTCTATGTCTGCATGCGTTATTGGCATCCATTGACAGCCGCTGTAGTAACGCGACTCAAGCAACGTGGACATACGCGCGTGATTTTGCTGCCGCTCTACCCGCAGTACTCGAACACCACCACTGGCAGCGCACACAATGAATTCGCCCGCGAGTGTGAGCGCCAACATTACCAACCCGATGTTCGACTGATTTCCCATTGGCACGATCATCCCGCTTATTTACAAGCGATCGTCGATAGTTTACGCGTCGAACTCAAGCGCTTTCCCGATCCCGATTCACAGCAGGTCGAGCTATTGTTGTCGGCGCACGGGTTGCCGCGCAAGCTGGTCGATGCCGGCGATCCGTACGAAGCCCAGATCAATGCGACTGCCGATGCCGTGCGTACCCGCCTCGGCTGGCCGCACATTACGCTGTGTTATCAAAGCCGCGTCGGCCCACTCGAATGGTTAAAACCCTATACCGAAGAAGTCATTCGTACTAAGGCACGCGCCGGCACAAAGCAAATGCTGGTTTACCCGATCGCGTTCGTATCAGACCATATCGAAACGTTATACGAACTCGGCATGACGTACGCGGTGCTTGCGCAAGCGAACGGCATCACGCACTATCGTGTGGTGCCTGCGCTGAACGCGCATCCGCTTCTCATTGCAGCCCTGAAGGATCAGGTCATGAACGCTCTGCACTGATATGACGGCTAACACTCCTCCTGTCGTTCTTATCTTCGGCGGTACCGATCCGACCGGCGGCGCCGGTTTGGCCGCCGATACGCTCGCCGTCGCAACCTTCGGTTGCCATCCGGCTCCGGTCGTCACCGCCGTCACCGCGCAAGACACCGAAGGTCTTAAACAATATTTGCCGATGCCGCCGGAAATTATCATTGCTCAGGCGCGCGCCGTGCTTGAAGACATGCCGGTAGCAGCGTTCAAGACCGGCATGCTGTGTAACTCGGCAATCGTCAGCGCCATCGCCAGCATCGTCGATGACTATCCGGACATCCCACTGATCGTCGATCCGGTACAAGCATCGGGCCGCGGTGATTCGTTGAGCGAAGAACCGCTGGACGACGCGCTGCGCGTGCTGCTACTGCCACGCGCGATTTTGATCACACCGAACACCGAAGAAGCGTGGCGACTCGCGCCGGACGCCGACACACTCGACGCCTGCGCGCAGGAGCTGATGTCGCTCGGTTGCGAGTACATTTTGATTACTGGCACGCATGACCCGACACCGCAGGTGTTAAATCGGTTGTACGGCAACAAACGCCTGCTCGACACGTTCACTTTTGAACGCTTCCACCACAGTTACCACGGCTCCGGCTGTACGCTTGCGGCTGCCTGCGCCGCGGTGCTGGCTCACGGCCTGGCGCCGGCCAACGCCATCGCCCAGGCGCTGCACTACACCTGGAACACCCTAAAACACGGCTATCGACTGGGTATGGGGCAACATCTGCCGGACCGACTGTACTGGGGACGCCTGGCGCAATCCGTCGCTATCGAGTGACGAGAGATTTTTAACCGGTGGCACGGGATTCCATCAACGCGTCGCGCGTACGCGGCCTGTACGCGATCGCCGACACTCGCTATCTCGAACCGACGCGCCTGTTAGACGCCGTTGAGCAAGCGCTCAAGGGCGGTGCCCGCGTTGTTCAATACCGCGACAAATCGTCCACTCCCGAACTTCGCCAACAGCAAGCGCAATTGTTAGCGCGGCTGTGCAAAAACTACGGCGTGCTATTCATCATCAACGACGATGTTGAGCTCGCGCGCAGCACCGCCGACGGCGTGCATCTCGGGCGCGACGACATGCCGCTCACGGCCGCACGCGAGCGGCTCGGCGCTGGCATGATAGTCGGCGTATCGTGTTACAACGAACTCGCGCGCGCGCAACAAGCCGCGGTCGCCGGTGCCGACTACGTCGCCTTCGGCAGCTTCTTTCCCTCCATCACCAAGCCGAATGCAGCCCGTGCCGACATCGGTTTGCTCGACGCCGCTCGTACGTTGCCGATTCCTTTAGTTGCGATCGGCGGCATCACACCGGAAAATGGCGCGCTGTTAGTCGCTGCCGGTGTCGACGCGTTGGCGGTCATTTCGGGAGTGTTCGATCAAGCCGACGTACAGACGGCCGCAAAACGCTACGCGAATTTATTTAAAGACAGAGAACTTTCATGACTGCACGTCCTACTTCGTCCTCGCTCTATCGCCAAGCTCGGCAACACATCGCCGGCGGCGTCAACTCCGCCGTCCGCGCCTTCAAGTCGGTCGGCGGCGATCCGGTTTTTTTTCAGCGCGGCGCAGGAGCGTACGTCTGGGACGCCGACGGCAATCGTTACATCGACTACGTCGGTTCGTGGGGCCCGCTAATTCTGGGTCATGCACACCCAGCAGTAATTCGCGCCGTGCACGATGTCGCCGCCAACGGCTTAAGCTTCGGTGCGCCGACGGAAATCGAAATAGAAATCGCCGATCTCATTTGCACGCTCATGCCGTCGATCGAGAAAGTGCGAATGGTGAGCAGCGGCACCGAAGCGACCATGAGTGCGATTCGGTTGGCACGTGGATTCACCGGCCGCGACAAGATCATCAAGTTCGAAGGCTGCTATCACGGCTCGGGCGATTCGCTGTTGGTGAAGGCCGGCTCGAGCGCACTGACGCTCGGTGTACCCAGCTCGCCGGGCGTGCCGGCAGCGCTGGCGCAGCTCACGCTTACGCTGGAATACAACAACATCGAGCAAGTGCGTGAAGTTTTTCGAACGATCGGCCGCGAGATCGCCGGCGTTATCGTCGAGCCGATCGCCGGCAACATGAACTGTGTGCCGCCGGTACCGGGCTTCCTCGAAGCATTGCGCGAGGAATGCACGCGCCACGGCGCGGTGCTGATCTTCGATGAAGTAATGACCGGATTTCGCGTCGCCCTCGGCGGCGCGCAGAAGCTGTACGGCATTACGCCGGACTTGACCACGCTCGGCAAAATCATCGGCGGCGGCATGCCGGTCGGCGCGTTCGGCGGCCGCGCGGAGCTGATGGATCGCATCACTCCCGATGGGCCGGTGTTTCATGCCGGCACGTTGTCCGGCAACCCCGTCGGCATGGCCGCCGGTATCGCCACGTTGAAGGAAATTTCCAAACCGGGTTATTACGAAAAGTTGGCTGAGCAAACCCGAGCACTGATGGACGGCCTACGGGCGCGCGCCGGCGCCGCCGGCGTTCCCCTGGCGACGCAGGCGATTGGCGGCATGTTCGGTTTCTGCTTCACCGACGCACCGACCGTCACCCGCTTCTCGCAGGTCACCGCTTGCGATATCGCCCGCTTCAACAAATTCTTCCACACCATGCTCGACGCTGGCGTTTATTTAGCGCCATCGGCTTATGAAGCGGGTTTTATCTCATCGGCGCACAGCACTGGCGATATCGAAGAAACGCTACGGCAGGCGGAAACGGGATTCTCTCAGCTAAAAAAATAAGGCCGGGGAAACCCCGGCCTTACGTGCACCCCGCACGTCAATCAAGATTCAACTTACGAGGATGTTCTCGGAGGCGAACCGCACGATGGCGGCTTGCGGGTTGATGGCCTCGTCGTTCAGGGCGATGTCGACCCCCAGGATGGCAACGACGTCGGTGTGATCGCGCACGAAGGGTAGTTCTTCGCGCAGGTAGCTATAGTGGGTCTCGTTCATGTAGACCAAGTTAGGGCGCTCGCCATGGTTACGCTCGTAACTGTTTAGCAAGGTGACTATGTGGCTAAGCATCGCTAACTCCTTCCCCCCTTAGGGGTCCACTGGTTCGGCGCTGTTGCGCTCGGTTCTCATTGGATAAAGAGCAATACTCGTGCCACTAAAGCCTGATCAGTTAAGTCTTTGAATATAAATATGTAGTTATTACCAGCGTTCCGGATGGGTGGAAGGTGCAGGCTACACATGCCGCCGGCGTCGACCATTAAGATGCCCGAACACGGCAAACCTAATGGGTCTATACCAGCGGAACACCGGTACTTTTAAGCAAAAGTGCCGAAGAAAGACACCGGCGTCGCCGCTAGACGACGCCGGATAGTAGGGGGATTAGTGCAGGCCGGCCATGTACTGCGATACGGCTTTGATCTCTTCTTCGGACATGCGGAACGTAATGCGAGTCATGACGCTGTCGTCGTTCTTGCGGCGGGCCGATTTAAAATCTAGCAGTTGCTTCTCGGTATACGCGGCATTCTGGCCGGTCACCCGTGGAAAACGCGGGGGAATACCGTGGCCTGACGGGCCGTGGCAGCTCATGCAGGCGGAAACGCCAGTCTTGGCATTGCCACCGCGATAGATGCGGCCGCCGAGCTGTGCCAGCTCCTTGCTCGTCGCTACGCCGGGTGTCAGCGTTTGGCTGGAGAAGTAAACTGCCAGATCCTTCGCCTCTTTGTCGGAAAGCGGAGCTGCCATGCCAGCCATAATTGGGTTACTGCGGGCGCCCGATTTAAAGTCTTTGAGCTGCTTCACCAAATATTCGGGGATTTGCCCGGCCAGCCGAGGCCAAGTGGGATCGGCACCGCCATTACCATCAGCACCATGACAGGCAGCGCAGGTGGAAACTGCCTTCGCTTTACCGGCGGCGGCGTCGCCTTCGACCACTGCCTGGGCACTAACGCTAATAAGTGCCGTCGCCAACGCGACGAGACCAAAGACGGCGCGAATACAAACTTGCATGAATCCCCCTACGGGCAACAAAAACGAGGTCCGCCTTATACCAAACAGCAGCAAGACGGGTCAATTTAAAGCCACAACGCCTTAATAATCCCCCCTATTGCGGAACCGAGGCAAAAAAAAGCCCCGGAAACAAGGGGAGAGAGTCCGGGGCTGAACAACGTCCCGGCACTTGGTCCGGGACTTTCCCCGCTCAGGGAGGAGGAGCGGGGAGAACGATCTTCCGAAACGTTCGGAAGAATAGACCGGACTTCTTAAGCATGGTTCACACTCCTTGTGAAAACTTCGTCCATGAGGCCGCGGAACTTTCCGGGCTTCACTTAATGTGCTTGGTCCCAATTATGGCCGACTCCGATATCGACGACCAGGGGGACATCCAACTTTTTTACTTGCGTCATGCACTCGCGAATGTGCTCCAGCGCGACCGGAATGAACGGCTCGGCAATCTCGAACACGAGTTCGTCGTGCACTTGCATAACCATACGGACCGGCGCGGCTGACTCGCGAATCCAACGATCGACCCGCAACATCGCTATCTTAATCAGATCGGCTGCCGTCCCCTGCATCGGCGCGTTGATAGCGGCGCGCTCCGCCCCTTGGCGGCGACCGGCATTCGAGGCATTGATGTCCTGCAGATGTAGCCGCCGGCCGAACAGCGTTTCGACATAACCCTGGGTACGCGCCTGCTCACGCGTGCGGTCCATGAATGCCTTCACCCCGGGATAGCGGGCGAAGTAGAGATCGACATACTGCTGCGCTGCCGACCGATCGATCTTCAACTGGCGCGCGAGCCCGAACGCCGACATTCCGTAGATCAATCCGAAATTGATAGCCTTGGCATTGCGGCGCATCTCATCGGTGACCGCCTCCGGCGCGACGCTAAAGACTTCGGCCGCAGTCGCGCGGTGGATATCGATGCCTTTGGCAAATGCGCCGATCAAACCGGAATCGGCCGACAGATGCGCCATGATGCGCAATTCGATTTGCGAGTAGTCGGCAGAGACGATACGCGCACCCGGCGCGGCGACGAACGCTTGGCGAATGCGCCGTCCCTCGGCGGTGCGGATCGGAATATTTTGCAAATTCGGCTCGGTCGACGACAGCCGGCCGGTCGCGGCAACCGCTTGCTGGTAACACGTATGCACACGGCCGGTGTTTGGGTTGATCATCTCCGGCAGCTTGTCGGTGTATGTCGACTTGAGCTTGGCGAGGCCGCGATATTCGAGAAGCAATTGTGGCAACGAATAATCGAGCGCGAGCTCGGCCAACACATCCTCGTTGGTGGACGGCTGGCCGGTCGGGGTCTTGCGCAATACCGGCAACTTCAACTTCTGAAATAAAATTTCCTGAATCTGTTTCGGTGAATCCAAATTGAACGGCTGGCCGGCGGCCGAGTGCGCTTCCTGTTCGAGCTCGAGCAGACGCCGGGCGATTTCGCTCGATTGCGTGCGCAGCATGTCGACGTCGATGTGTACGCCGGTGCGTTCCATGTGCGCCAACACCGGTGCCAGCGGCAGTTCGATCTCGCGAAACAACGATGCCAACGACGCCGTTTCTTGCAAGCGCGGCCACAAGTGCTCGTGCAGTCGCAACGTAACGTCGGCGTCTTCGGCAGCGTAGGTACTTGCCTGCTCGATCGGCACTTCGCAGAAATTGATCTGCGCCTTGCCTTTGCCGGTGACATCTTCGTACTTGATCGTTTTATAGCCGAGATACTTGAGTGCAAGACTATCCATGTCGTGGCGCGACGCGGTCGAATCGAGCACGTACGATTCGAGCATGGTGTCGTAACCGATGCCGGCGAGCTTGATGTCGTAATTGGCCAGTACGTTCATGTCGTACTTTAGGTTGTGGCCGACTTTGAGCCGCGACCGGTCTTCGAGCAGCGGTTTCAATTTCGCCAACACTTGCGCCCGATCGAGCTGCGCCGGCGCACCGGGATAGATATGTGCCAACGGAACATAAGCGCCTTCGCCGCAACGATCGGTAAAGGAAACGCCGACCAACTCGGCGCGCTGGGCATCCAGACTGGTGGTCTCGGTATCGAAAGCGAACAGCGTCGCTTTACCTAAACGCTCGAGCCATTGATCGAGCAGCTGCTCGTCGAAGATCGTGTCGTAGTGCTTCGCCGGCTGCGCTGCCGGCGCCGGCGTCGTGTTCATGCCGCCGAGATCGGCGAGCCACGATCTAAATTCGAAGCGTGCGTACAACTCTCGCAAGCGATCGACTTCAGGCGAACGACGCTGTAATTCGGTCGGGCTGAGAGGCAGTTCGACGTCACACTTTATAGTGGCCAGCTCGCGCGCCAACGGCAGCGTCGGCAGGCCGGCGCGCAAGTTTTCGCCGGCCTTGCCGGTGATGGCACCGGCCTGGGCGACCAGCGCGTCGAGCGAACCGTACTGCTGCAACCATTTCGCCGCGGTCTTCGGTCCGACGCCGGCAACGCCGGGGATGTTGTCGACCGAATCGCCGACCAGCGCAAGATAGTCGACGATACACTCGGGCGGTACACCGAACTTGTCGACGACACCGGCGCGATCGTAAGTCGTATCGGTCATCGTATTGACCAACGTGACCTGCGCATCGACCAGCTGCGCCATATCCTTGTCGCCGGTAGAGATCAATGTGTGCAAACCGCTCGCCGTCGCCCGCCGCGCCAACGTACCGATGACGTCGTCGGCCTCGACACCTTCTATTTGCAACAGCGGCAACCCAAGCGCCTGCACGATCGCATGGATCGACTCGATCTGTTGCGATAGCTCGCTCGGCATCGGCGCGCGGTTGGCTTTGTATTCGGCAAAGATATCGTCGCGGAAAGTCTTACCCTTGGCATCGAACACGACCGCGACATAGGCTGGCTGATAATCGGCGAGCAACTTGCGCAACATGTTGGCGACACCGTAAATCGCACCGGTCGGTTCACCGTGCGAGTTGCTCAAGTTCGGCATGGCATGGAACGCACGGTATAGATAAGATGAACCGTCGACCAAAACCAAGGTTGCCGGCGCGGTCTCCGCCGCCACTGCGGCGCTTTCCGCTGTCACTGATTCGATGGATTTCAAAAGAAGGACCTTTGCCCGTTATCCAGAGTTAACACAGGTATCGAGTACGATCCCGTCATGAAGAACAACTTACCACCCAATCGCGCGCTATATGTGCGCGCTGCCACCGCCGCCGCACCGTCGGGAGTTATGTCGCGCGAATCGTGGAAGATTTTCCAGATCATGGCGGAGTTCGTCAGTGGTTTCGAGCGGCTGGCACAGATCCAGCCGTCGATTAGCATCTTCGGCTCGGCGCGCGTGCCGCCGGACCATCCGTATTATGCCCTGACGCAAGACATCGCGCGCAAGCTTTCCGACGCCGGCTTCGCCGTCGTCAGCGGCGGCGGACCCGGCCTGATGGAGGCGGCGAACAAAGGCGCGTTCGCCGGCAAGTCGCCGAGCATCGGCCTCAACATTCTGTTGCCGCATGAGCAATCGGCCAACGAATATCAGGACATCAGTCTCGCGTTCCAGCACTTCTTCGCGCGCAAGGTAATGTTCGTCAAATACGCCAAGGCCTATGTCGTCATGCCCGGCGGCTTCGGCACGCTCGACGAATTATTGGAGGCACTGACGCTGATCCAAACCGGCAAGAGCGTGCGCATACCGATTATCCTTGTGCATCGGCCGTTCTGGACCGGCTTGATCGACTGGTTCAAGGAACGGCTGATCAGCGAAGGCATGATCAACCCCGAAGATCTCGACCTCTTCTCGATGGCCGATAATGCCGAGGAAGTCGTCGATACTATTTTCGGTTACTACGAGCATGCCGGCTTCGCGCCATCGCCGGAAGAGCAAGAGATCAAGCTCAACTTATGACACCGACACAACGGCGCTTCATCCCCTTCCTGCTAGCGCTCTGCTTGGCCGGCGTCGCCGCGGCGGCTGAGCCCGAAGTCGATGAGGTTCCACCGCCGCCGCCGTTACCAGCCACAGAATCCACCGACGCTAAGGCACCGCCACCGGCGGAAGCACCGACGCCAGAAGTTAGGGTCACCACCAAGAACGGAGAGATATACGAGGAACATCGCCTCAACGGTCAGCTATATATGGTGAAGGTACAACCCAAACATGGGCCGCCGTATTACTTGCTGTATGACGAGGCCGGTCAGATGCGGCGCAGCGAACACGAACCCGACATGGTACCGCCGCGTTGGCTAATTAAACGGTTTTGAGTCAGCACCCCGGCCGAGTATTATAGCCACGCCCTTTTCCTGGAAATAACGCTCGGAGTGCAATGGCGCAGCCCAAGGACGCAGGACCGAACACCCGGACGAGTTGGGCCGACGTAGCGCGCGGCTGGAATTGGGCGCGCGGCGGTTGGGCATACCTCCAAGGCGATTTGCCGTTATGGCTTTGCATGGCGGCCATCTACATCGCTGTCGTCATGCTTCTACAATTCATTCCCTTCGCCGGTTTTTTATTAGTGATCTTGCTAACCGTGATCGCACTCGCCGGCACGCTGCTAGCGTTGCACCACGGCGTCGGCGCAATACCGACGGCACCGGTCGAACGCTGGGCAAAATGGCCAACGCAGCAATTGTTGCGCGGCATCAGCAGCGAGTCGTATGTGTACCCGGTCGCCTTGCTCAGCATCGTCACACTCGGGCTTTTTGTTTTGGTTTTTATCATCGAGCACTTGTTCAACGTGACGTCGCTAGGCGGCCTGCTCAGCAGCACCGCGCGCCGTACGTTCTCGCTCTGGTCGATATTGATCGGCGTGGCGATCGCGCTCATCATCAACTTGGCACTCACCATGGCGCTGTTCTTCAGCGTGCATCGCACCGTGCTCGCCGGTCGCGACCCCATCATGGCGGTTCACGAAAGCTTCAACGCCTGCATCCGCCATGCGATCGCGCTGCTTGGTTTGATCGGTGTCTTTGTGGCCCCATGGCTCGTTATCGTCGCCGGATTTTTTCTCTCACCGATCGTCGGCCTGGCGTTGCTGTTCACCCTCGGCTCCGTGGTTCTCCCCACTTTCGTTGCCGCCAGCTATTGCAGCTACAGCGAGATCTTCGGGCTGGCAATGCGGGCTTAAGCCCGCGATTTAACCGCCGTTCGACCTAACGCTTAGCCCTTTATAATGCGCCGATGACGGTACGCGTTTATTACGGACCGGCGCTCGGCGCCTATGGATTCCCCAACGGTCATCCCTTCGGACCCGATCGGCTCGATGCGTTCTGGCACGAATTCGTTCGCCGCGGTCTCGACCGACACGTCGACGTCGCACCACCGCGACTATGCGCGCACGAAGAGCTGCTGCGATTTCACACGCCGGAATATGTCGCGCGCGTCGTCGAACTATCGGCCAGCGGCGCGGGTTATCTCGACCACGGCGATACTCCGGCATTCGTCCAAGTGTATGAAGCGGCGGCGACCGTGGTCGGCTCCGTGCTTGACGCTGCTCAAGCGATTCTCGATCGCCGTTGTCGCCACGCCTTCATCCCAATCGCCGGCTTACATCACGCGCGGCGCGACGGCGCCGCCGGTTTCTGCGTGTTCAACGACATCGGCGTGCTCATTGAATGGCTGCGCGCGGTGCATCACATTCGCCGGGTCGCTTATGTCGACATCGATGCACACCACGGCGATGGCGTGTATTACGGCTTTGCCGCCGACCCCGACGTTATCTTCGTCGACCTGCACGAAGACGGCCGGTTTCTTTATCCCGGTACCGGCGATAGCAACGAAACCGGCACCGGCGCGGCGAAAGGCACCAAGCTCAACCTGCCGATGGCGCCGGGCGCGGACGACGATGCGTTTGAAGCGTACTGGCCACCGGTCGAAGAATTTCTGCGGCGTGGCCAACCGGAGTTCGTCATCCTGCAAGCAGGTGCCGATAGCGTCGCCGATGACCCGCTCACGCACATGCAATATTCGCCGGAGGTGCACCGGCGAACGGCGCGGCGATTGCGTGCATTAGCCGAGGAATATTGCGACGGACGTTTCATCGCCACCGGTGGTGGCGGCTACAACCGCACCAACCTAGCAAACGCGTGGTGCGCGGTGGTCGAGGGGATGTTAGAAAAAATGTAGGGCGGACTTGTCCGCCATTTTCTTTGGCTTTGTCGATCGGCGGACAAGTCCGCCCTACATTTATTTAAATGTATTTAATGCGTCGTGCTGCGACTGCTAGCGGCTTTCTGCGTAACGACGCGATTACATCCTTCCGCTTTCGCTTGCGCCAATGCTTTATCGACGCGCGACAGCAACTGCTCGAGATCTTCGCCTTTACGGAATTGCGTTAGGCCAATGCTGACCGTCTGCTTTATCTGCACACCGTTGATATCAAAGGTCCACTGCTCGACGGCGCTACGAACGCGTTCGGAAATTTTCTTTGCCGGCGTCAGCGCCGTGTGCGGCAAGATGATGAGAAATTCTTCACCGCCGTAACGCCCGACCTTATCGGGCATGCGCAACATTTCCGACATGACGGCGGCCATGGTCGCCAGTACCTTATCGCCGGTATCCTGGCCGTGTTTGCTGTTCACCTGCTGCAGATGATCGACATCGGCGATCGCTACCGCCAACGGGTCACCGTAGCGTTGCGATTGTGCCATGGCATCGAGCAGACCCATGGTGATACCACGGCGGTTCATGATGCGCGTCAGCGGATCGGTCAGTGTCAACTGGCCGGTGTCGGCGGCAGGTTCGGCCACCGCCGCCATCGTCGGCAACGCGGTCGCACGTTGATCGAGTTCGCGGCGCAGCGGCCTGAACACCAACCAATAAATCGCCGGCCCAGCAATGGCGGCGAGCAATACCGCATTGATCAGCACGCGCGTGCCTTCGTTCGGCACAGCGACGGTGTAAAGCAATCCGGTGATAACGAGGTCGGCGATCAGAAGAATGCCGATGATGGCGATTAAAGCTTTGCCGGCTATTGCGGCATCGTTTTTAGTATCTTTCAAAATACTCTCCACGGGCGGCGTCTCTCAAAACTATAGCCCATGTTACACGTGCAGCGCTTACATCGCATGTAACCGGGCGTACGCCAGGACCAACCATTTGGCGCCGGCCTGCTCGAAATTTACTTGCACGCGGGTATGAGCGCCGGCACCTTCGTAGCTCATGACCACACCTTCACCGAACGTGTCATGGAGCACGCGGCTACCGAGGCGCATACCCGGCGGCGCCTCGCCTTTAGCGGCGGCGGCGACCATCGACACCGGTGCCGGCCGCGACAAGGTCGGTTGCGCGCGCAACTCTTTGATGAGCTTGGCATCGATCTCGCCCAAAAATCGCGACGGGCTGCTGTAGTGCTCGCTGCCATGGAGCCGGCGAACTTCGGCCAACGTTAGCACCAACCGCTGCTTGGCACGGGTCATGCCGACATAACAAAGCCGGCGCTCTTCCTCGAGCCGGCCGGTCTCGTCCATCGACCGTTGGTGCGGAAACAAACCTTCTTCCAGACCCGTCAGAAAGACCAATGGAAATTCCAAGCCCTTCGCCGAGTGCAGACTCATGAGCTGGACACTGTCTTCCCACGCCTCGGCCTCACCTTCGCCCGCTTCGAGCGCGGCATGCGCTAGGAATCCCGACAAGGGTTCGAGGCCGTCGGCCTGGTCGTGTACGTAGTTACCGGTAGCGGTAACCAATTCTTCCAAGTTCTCGACACGCGCTTCGCCTTTCTCACCCTTTTCTTTCTTATAGTGTTCGAGCAAACCGCTCTGCGCTAACACGTGATCAACTTGCTCGCTCAACGGTAGGCCAGCGGTGTCTTGCGCCAGCCGCTCGATCAGGTCGAGAAACGCCTTGAGCGCCAGCGCCGCACGCGTCGGCAACGCGTTGCTGGCAATGATCTGTTGGGCGGTGTCCCACAGTGAGCGCTCGGCGTTTTTGGCGGTTTCGCGCAAAATTTCCAAGGTTTTCAAGCCGATGCCGCGCGTCGGCACGTTAGCGATGCGATCGAACGATGGGTCGTCGTGGCGGCCGGCAAGCAGTCGCAAGTAGGCCAACGCATCCTTAATTTCGGCACGTTCGAAGAAGCGCAGGCCACCGTACACACGGTACGGCACGCCGGCGTTCATTAAGGTCTCTTCGATCACGCGCGACTGCGCGTTCGAGCGGTATAAAACCGCGACCTCGCTGCGCTTACCACCGCTTTGCGCCCATTCTTGAATCGATTCGACGACGAAGCGTGCCTCTTCGAGATCGTTGTAAGCGGTGTAGAGCAGGATCGGCTCGCCGTCCTCACCCGAGGTCCATAATTTCTTGCCCAGGCGGCCGCTGTTGTGATCGATGACGCTGTTGGCGGCTTTTAATATGTTGCCGGTCGAACGGTAATTCTGCTCCAGCCGCACGACCTTAGTACCGGGATGGTCGGATTCGAAGCGCAAGATGTTTTCCACCTTCGCACCGCGCCAACCGTAGATCGACTGATCGTCGTCGCCGACGATAAATAAATTGTTCTGCGTGCCGGCGAATTGCTTGAGCCAGGCGTACTGGATGCGGTTGGTATCCTGAAATTCGTCGACGAGAATGTGACGAAAGCGCGCCTGATAATGTTCCCGCAAGCGCGCGTCGTTTTGCAGGGTTTCGTAGGCGCGCAACAACAACTCGGCGAAATCGACTAATCCGGAGCGGCGGCAAGTTTCTTCATACGACCGATAAACCCGCAGATACTCGCGATGCTGCGGATCGGCTTGGGCGGCGCTGAGCTGCTCCGGCCGGCGGCCTTCATCCTTGTGATGATTAATGAACCACTGTGCCTGTCGCGGCGGGTAATAGCCCTCGTCGAGATTGAGGCCCTTCAAAATGCGGCGAATCAGCCGGTATTGGTCGTCGCCGTCGAGAATCTGAAACCCCTGCGGCAGCCCGGCTTCGCGCCAGTGTGACCTTAATAAGCGATGCGATAGACCGTGAAACGTGCCGACCCACAAGCCGCCGACCGGCACCTTCAGCATCTGCTCGATGCGCGAGCGCATCTCGGCGGCGGCTTTATTGGTAAACGTCACCGCCAAAACGGAATGCGGCGAAATGCCCTCGACGCCGACCAGCCAAGCGACCCGGTGCGTGAGCACGCGCGTCTTGCCGCTGCCGGCACCGGCGAGCACGAGCAACGGCCCCGGCGCCGCGGCAACCGCGTCGCGCTGGGCATCGTTTAAATCATTAAGAAGATGAGAGACATCCATTGCAGCGCGCCCATCATAACAGCGACCTCGGGCCGACGGGAGACAGCCATGCAAGAGCAACGCCTTGGCAACTATCCCCGGCATTCGCTATCTTTGCCGACGAAAACCGTTTATAAATTCACCGGTCGGAAGCGAAGGGATCTGCGATGAAAACCGAGCGCCGTGACACACCCCGTATTGCCATTTCCCTCGATGCCTTACTCAGCCGTGAGGCCGAAAACTACCAGCGCTCCGTAACCCGCGATATTAGCCTCGACGGCGCCTTTATCGAAGCGGCCGGCCGCCAATTTGTGCAAAAAGACCGGCTTGAGCTCGCCATCAGACTACCGAGCGACGGCGCCGCGCACTATCACCGCTTCCGTGGACAGGTGGTTCGCGTCGTCAACGGCGGCGCCGGGATTGCATTCGATCGGGTCGATACGGAATCGTATGAAGCATTGCTCGACCTCGTGTTTTCGCGCCAGGGTCGCGGGCTTTGGTAACCCGATCGCACTGAAACTGCGTTAACCCGTTCCAGCCAATTTCACCTTAGTCGTTTGCCCTCGGTCGGCTACAGCCTGTACCGCGGTCCGCACGCTTGTTCGGAACGAAGCGCTTCGGTTTACTGCCCTCGCCCAACACAAGGACCCGTGCAATGGAAAACTTCATGGACACGCTCGCGACCTCGGTGCGCGATGCCGTCGGCCCGTTCATGGCGGCGATTCCCAAGATCCTCGGTTTCATCGTCATCCTGGTCATCGGCTGGGTCATCGCCGCACTCATCGCCCGCGGCGTCGCCGCGATACTGCGTACGGTGAAGTTCGACGACCTCGCGCGCCGCTTCGGCTTCAGCGATCTGGTCGAACGCATGGGTCTTAAGGGCGATGCCGCCGGTTTCATCGGCATGATTACCAAATGGTTCATCCGCATCATCATTGATTACTCGAATAAGCTTTGGAACATCTCACAGCCCTACGTCCGATGCTCGCCGGGCAAGGCCGTACAGCACCGTCGCCTACCGACCCGCGGTCGTGACGTACTAAACCCGTGACGATGGTGCTGTGTTTGGAGACAACGAAGCGCCGCCGCACGCCAAACGAGCGGCAAAAAAAATCGAGGAAGAAGCGCGATATCTACCGTGCCTACATTGCCGTCCGCATGAACTTTACGTTGCCACGGTATTCGTGCGCGATCACGACACCCTTGAGCTCCGGCACATACTGCGCCGAGTTGAAGATGCCGTTGATGCGCTTCGACAGCGATCCGCCGGTGATGGCCGGCTCGTCGACCCACCAACTTTCGGCATGCACGCGTAACACACGAATCGTTGTGCCGCTGTTGAACATAACGAGGAACACATCGTTTGCTTCGTCGTACATAACACCGGGATAAGTCGCTTTGAGCGCCGCCGCGCCGAGTCCAGTGAACGTCACGTCGAGCAGTTTACCGTTGAGATCACGGACCATGGGCGAGGTACTGCCGACGATCAGCATGCGTTTGCGCAACGGATCGATGGCGGCGCCGGCATAGTTATCGGGGTTGTAACCGGTCGCATGTAAATTTACCCATTCGTTCGTCGCTTGCGTCCAACGCCACCAGCCGGCGTTGTAGCGAAAATAATAAACATCACCCGTCAGCGGATGCTTGGCGACAAGGCAACCGAACGGTTTGCCGCCGCCGGTGTAACGCGCGACGTATTCCGGCGGATCCCATTCGTTGCTCGTCAGGTTGAAACTGCAGGAATAACCGGCTTCGTAGGTATACGGCCAACCCGCCGGCGGTTGCGAAAACGCGCTCCAGCTGATGCCGCCAGTCGGCAAGATGAACAACCGATTGCGCTGCTCGATAAATTGCGACTGCCAGTACGTGTGTATCGATGCCGGCCGCTTGTCGAGGTAGTACGGCGTGTCACTGATGATGTGGTCGTGCGGTGTCGGCGCATGCAACTCGACCCAGCGCGGGTTTTCGTCGTTGAGTCGTAACGCGTCGACCTCGTTACCGGCGTAATCACCGTGACCGCCGCTCGGGCCGACGAGATAGACGCTGCCCTTGCGTTTCAACGCGGCACCGCACCAGGCGATGATTTTTGATTCCGGATTGCCGAGTGGCAACGGCCTCGGCTCGACGTTCACCAACGCCGTGCTCGGAATCGCATACCAATGCCATAGCGGCAAATTCGCCACCCAGGTTGGAATACGGGGTGACACGTCGGTGAAACCAACCTTACGTGCGGTCAATGCAAGCGCCATTGATCGTCCTCCCTAATTTTGTAATTTATTTATAAGCTGCGCGGTTTGACGCTCCACACAGGGTACTCGTCGGTAAACGACTTCACGATCTGATACCCGTTCGATGCACCGGTCATGCGCAGATAGGCCTCGCGCGCGCCCGGCACGTTGTAGTCGACGGCGTAAGCGACCGCCGGCTGCAAGTTGCCATAGTAACTGGAACCGTAGGGAAAATGACCACTACGTATATCGGTACCGGCGTCGCAATCGTTGGCCTTGTTCCACGTCGCCTGGTAAATCTGGCCCCAGTTTTGATACCAGGGGCCGGTGCCGCCGGCCCAATCAGGCTTATCGGTCGGTGCGGCGGCGATGATGTACGGTGCCGCGTCGCGATAACAAAACTCTTCCGGCCCGCCGTCGGCGGACAACGGCAAATCCACGTCCTGCATGTGGCCCAAGGTGCCGACGAAGAAATCTTGCATCCAAATGCCATCTTGAAAGACGCCGGTCAGGCCATAGTCGCCGGACGTTGTTGGGGGGTTCTTATTGTCGGTGTAGCTTTTTACCGCACCGCCACGTTACTGGATAGTTGATTTGGAACGAGCGAACGCGAATTGCCGACGAGAGGAACGCGGTTATGCCGGTCGCTCTCGAGACATAAAGATACCAACGCGGTATAGACAAGCGAGAGTTAGCGCGAAGTGATGATCGCTAATTGGAAGAACGATCAAAAAAATGCGAGACGACGTAACAAAGCCAAACCGCCACAAGAAACTTCGATTTGAATTTTCGATTTAAAAAAACTGCGGCGAACTTCAACCCTAACTAAACACAGACACCCGTTGGCCAACGGTTCAACTGTTGCTGCATATCACAGTAGAGGAATGGGCGATCTGTATCAGTACGATCTGACCCAACAAACCGTCAATTCGTCGCACGTGACGTCTGAAGAAAACCGTAAACCATCATCGTGTTGATTTCGGGGTCATTGCCATGCGACGAGGGAAGTCCCTTAGTGGCAACCGCAAACGGTGCTAATCGGTTTAGACTCACTCCAACCCCGCAAGGGTCCCGCTAGTTGCATCACTTAATCGACAACGAGAGGACAACATGGACGTCTTTAAACTACTCAAACAGGATCACAAAGAAGTAAAAGGTCTGTTCAAGAAACTGCAAAAAACGTCTGCCCAGAAAGCGCGCGAAAAAGGCCTGCAACAACTCGCGCTCGAACTCACGGTGCATACCGCCGTCGAGGAGGAAATTTTTTATCCGCGGCTACGCGAAGAAAAAAAACTGCGCGGAACGGTCAACGAATCCTACGAAGAGCACCATGTCGCGAAGCGGTTGCTAGAAGAGCTGGTGCAAACGCCGATCGAGGACGAGCGTTGGCAAGCGAAGTTATCGGTGCTGAAGGAAATGATCGAACACCACGTACAGGAAGAAGAGGACGAGCTGTTTCCGAAGGCCAGCCGCGCCCTCGGCAAGGAAGAGTCGAAAGCGTTAGGTCTACAGATCGAAGCGGCAAAGAAGCAACACCTGCAAGATTCCCGGAAGAACAAGGCGGCCGCACGGCTTAACGGTGATACCGAAGACAGTCGCGCACGCGCTTAAGTCGTAGGCGCGAGGTACACGCGTTGCCGCCGTCGAGTCGACGGAACAGGGCAGCGCGTGTGCCAACTCCTCCACTGGTAGTAGATATTCCAAACCCTGAATCAGATCGCGGCTGTATTTTTTGAAATGCAACCTGACCTTTGGTCTCGACTCCACGGCGCTAAAAAACTCCTATGCTCAAGTACCTTTTTACTCACTTCTTCGTGTTGGTCGCCGTATTGAAACCAACCGCGATCGGCGACGTCGCCTGATTGTTATCGTTGTACGGTGTATACCTGAGGTCGAGTTCGACGAAGCTGATAGTGATAACTTCGGTCGGACGATCCATGTCAGCGGCTTCACCGCCGACTTCGTACTTGCTGATAAGTGCCTTTTTCAAGTTATATTCCATGAACACGTCGGCGCCGACCCCCGAACCCGTTTTTGTTAAGTGGAGCATCACGTTCTTGCCAGTGCCGCAGCACGATTCCAGGAACAGCTTGGGCGAGGAGCTGTCCATTTTTTTCGTCAGGATCAGATCCGTGATTTTCGCGTTTGATGATTCACGGTCTCCCTGGGTCGAGGTGGCCGAGGTAATTCGACGACTCGTTCCCCAGGAAAACGAAACGATATCGATCCAATTTTTATGCCCGCTGTCCGAAGACTCGCCCCGTATACCTTCGTAACTCATAAACACCGACACATATCCTCTCTTGGTGCTGATGGTGAAAATGCATTGCTTTTTCTTTTTGGCGTCACTAACAGACCACCCTAAGGTACACTGGCTAAGCCAATGTATGGTTCATGCGATAGCGCGACGGTAGTTCGGTTAATCGCGATTTATCGGGTCCGTGATTCGTTGGTCTTCCCAATCCGCCTCTGGGTTGTTCCTGACAACATAGCTCGAAACGTTTTGGCCTAGATGTTTCAACTCATCAACGGCCTGTTTGCGTATGTCGCCGTGAGCCTTACGAGCGGCCTGTTTAAAATATTTCACGCCGCGCGGAACATCTTTGAATGACTTATCTGCGAAAGAATCATACGCATAAAACATCCCGAGATAGTAATCAGCCTTAGGGTTGCCCTGCGCCGACGCTCGCTGAAGCAGATCCAGTATCCGTTGATATTCCTCTGGTGTCGGCAACCGTAGATCTCGCATGTCGCCATTAGGATTGGCACCAATTTTAAATGCCGCTTCTACCTGCGCAATTGGGTCGCCACGAGCAGCGGCTTCTTCGTAAAGCGCTCGGGATTCATTCCAGGGATTCTTGGATGGGATAAGGGGGATATCACCATCTATTAGAGACGCAAGCGCCGTCGTCGCCTTTGTGCTGCCAGCGGCGCGGCCGAGACGGAATTCCTGGACGGCCTTGTTCTGGTTTTCATGGGTTTTTTCCTTGCCGCCGTAGATGCTCTGGAGAAGCAAGCGACCAAGATAGAAATGCACATCGGGGTCTTTAAAGTCTGCTGTTAGCAAAGCTTGGCAGGCGGCGATGCGGCGGTTGATTTCGTCTTCGAGATAAAAACCCGGTGTCAGCGCATTCTTAGAATGAGATGCATCAGATCGACACAACGTCCACTGGGCGTCCTGCGGCGAAGTAGTAGCCGCGCGGCAGCCGGCAGCGGCAAAAGTGAGAACCAAGGCCATTCGCGCAACCTTTATGCTAAAGCGCGACATGGTCAGGGTGCTCCTTGACTCTGTTGTTTCATCTGCTGTTTCCGCTTGTCCAATTGCATTCTGCAACCCGATAAAAATATATCGGATTTTCCTCGTTGAATTGTGGCAAGCAGGGAATTTTTGATTGCACCGAGTTTCTTTTGCAATTGTTCTATACGACTCCTCAGTTCGTTGCCTCTTTGTTTCATCGCATTCAAATTGCTCTCCTGGCGACGAATTTCATCATGCATCCTCTGGATGTCATTCGATAACGAGCCAGCCTGCGGTATATGAAACAAAACGGGATTCGAATGACAGAGAGGTCGCCAATCCAGGCGATAAGGAATAAGTGCATTGACCACTGTTGTCGTTCTCCCTGAACGTTTCTTTTTATGACACGCTTACGTCAACACACCAAGCATCGTGACAAACCTATTAGAAAGATTCAAGCCGTCGTCTATTGTCAGACCTCCTTAGCGGACACACCGGCTGGCGTGCGATAACTCCGGGCGTTACGCAGATTTCTGAAAGATCAAGGAAACGAATTGAGCAACACTTCCAGCGCGTCCAAGTCCAACGGTTTAACGAGATGCATGTCGAACCCGGCTTCGTGCGAACGTCGGCGGTCTTCTTGTTGACCCCAGCCGGATAACGCAACCAGTCGTAAATCGTTCACTCCATAATGCTGGCGCACGCGCCGTGCGACTTCATAGCCGTCCAACCCCGGCATACCGATGTCCAGTAACGCCATTGTCGGTTTGTAATGGGCAATTGCCTCGAGTGCCGACGCACCGTCGTACACGGTATGGACCTCGCTGCCCAACAGCTGCAGCAGCGTGCTCATACTATTGGCGACATCGCGATTATCGTCGACGACGAGTACACGCAACCGCCGCACCGCCGAAGGCATTGCCTGTATAGGTGCGGGTTTTGCTGTCACGCACACCCGGCCTTCGGCCGGCAACGGCAAGCGCACGACGATTTCCGTACCCTCGCCGGGCCCAGCGCTGCGCGCTTCGACGTTGCCGCCGTGCAACTGCACCAAGTCACGTACCAGCGTCAGGCCGATACCTAAACCGCCCTGCGCGCGTCGGCGCGAATGATCCGCCTGAGTAAACAGATCGAACACGTGCGGCAACACATCCGCCGGAATGCCGATGCCGGTATCGCGCACCGACACCACGACATCGTTACCCTCGCGTCGCATCGTTAACCAGATCTGCCCCGCCGTTTCGGTGTACTTGGCGGCGTTGTTGAGCAGATTAGCGAACACCTGCGTAAGGCGGACCGCATCGGCTTCCAGCACCAACGCTTCCTTCGGTAATTCAACATGCAGCTGATGATCGGCGGCATCGATTAGCGGCTTACTCGTTTCGATAGCGCCGCTAATGACCGTAGCGAGATCAACCGGATCTATACGTAACTCGATCTGACCACGAGTGATGCGCGACACTTCGAGCAGATCGTCGACCAAACGCACCATGTGCGCCACCTGACGATCCATCATTTGATGCACGCGCTCGGCCATCGGGCTCATGTCACCGGCGATTCGAAGAATGTTGAGCGAGTTGCGAATCGGTACGAGCGGATTGCGCAACTCGTGCGAAAGTGTCGCTAAAAATTCGTCTTTGCGGCGATCGGCATCGGTCAATGCTTGCTGCGAGGCGAGAATGTCGTTGATGTCGGCCGAGCTGCCGACATAACCGGTGCTGCGACCGGCAGCGTCGAGCCGCGGCTTTCCACGCGACTCGATCCAGCGCCATTGACCATCGCTGCGACGCACACGGCCACGCACTTGCAGCGCTGTACGTTGCTCAATGGCGCGGGTGAATTCGCCGACATATGCCTCCCGATCGTCCGGATGAACGATTGCCGCCCAATCGAATTCCACCGCTTGCTCGCGCGTAATACCGAAAAATTCGAGATACGTTTGGTTCAAGAACTCGATGCGGCCGGCGGCATCGATTACCCAGATGAGCATCGGCGAGCTATCGGCGGTCGTACGAAAACGCTCTTCGCTTTCGCGTAGCGCTTGCTCGACCCGAATCCGCTCGATAATGGCGATGGCCTGGTGGGCATACAGATCGAGCATGCGCAGTTCACGCTCCGACGGGCGATGGCACTGGCAAAAGTGGGTCGAGAGTATGCCAAGCAACTGACCGTCGCGACTTAACAGCGGCGTTGACTGCACCGCACGATAACCGGCGTTAACAGCGACTTGCCGGTGTACGATAAATTCCGGGTCTAATTGAACGTCCTCGACAATAACGCGTTGGCCTAACTGCAGCGCCCGCGCGCATGACGTGCTGTTATCGATCTTGATCACGCGGAAATGGTCGAGGAACTCTCGCTGGAAACCGCGCTGCACGGCAATTTCCAAGGCGTTTGTTTGCGGGTTATATAGTTGGATGTTGCCCATAGCCGCCCCAAGCATGGCGATGGCCGCGTCGAGCACTTCGTTCAACGCACTCGGCAAATCGGTAGTCAACAACAAGCGCGTGCTGAGCTCGTGCAATCGGCTCATCGCCTGCAACTCAGCGGCGAGTCGTGCCTCGCTCTGCTTGAGTGCCTCATTCGCCTGCTTACGTTCGGTGATGTCTTCGACCACCGCCACGGTGCGAAACGGCCGGCCACGCGCATCGTGGATCACCGACGCGGTGACCTGCGCCCAAACGATCGTTCCATCTTTGCGCAGTAGACGCTTCTCGACCGTAAACTCATCCAGCTCGCCGCGGGCGGCGCGCTCATACAACTCCAGGTTGGCATTGCGCTCGTCGGGATGCGTCACCTCGGCGAATGTCATTCCGCAAAGCTCGTCCGCGGTGTAACCGAGCATTTCCGTGAGCTTACGATTGACGCGAATGAATTTTTTCGTGGTCGCATCGGCTTGCGAAGCGCCGACCGCCGCCAGCTCGAAGAACGCGCGAAATTCCGCGGCATAGGCCTGCCACGCCATCTCCGCCCGTTTGCGCTGGCTAATGTTTTGGCCGACACCGAGCAACCGCGTGGGGATGCCGGTGGCATTGCGAATCACCGTGCCATGCGATGCCATCCATAAGAACACGCCATCGGCGCCCTGCACCTGATACTCCACGGCCATCGATCCGGTTTCGCGGATCGCCCGTTCGGTCGCTTGCTGCATACGTTCGCGGTCATCGTCATGGATCGCCGACTGCGCGCTACGCCAATTGAAAAAAACATCGGGCAGCTTGTCGTAACCGAACACCGGTGCAACGTTATCGGAATAGGTCACCGCTTCCGTCGTCAGATCCACATCCCAGGCGAACACCTGCGCCGCTTCGGTCGCCAACCGCATACGTTCTTCTGAATCGCGCAGCGCTTGTTCGTTGTACTCGCGGTCAGTGATGTCCTGCGCAAATAGCGCAACGCCGCCGGCCGACGTCGGATAAACGCGTACGGAATACCAGCGCTTCCACGGCTCGTAATAGTCCTTCACCGTCAGCGGAACCCGTTCGCTCATCACCCGCGAAATCGCCTGCGCTATGGGGCTGGCGTCACCCGTGCCTAGGAATGGCTGGTCGAACACGCGCCGACCGATCAATGTGTCGGCGTCGATGCCGTGCTCAGCGAACATCTTTTTCGCGCAGGCATTGAAGTAGCGATAACAACCGGCGACGTCGATCACTTGTACCGAGTCGCTGATGCTTTCGAGAATTTCGGTAACGCGCCGGTCGGACTCGCGGCGTACGCGCGCGATTTCCAAACACGTGGCTGCACGCGCGATCAACTCGCGCGCGGCGAAGGGATTGACGATGTAATCGTTGGCACCGACGCTCGCCGCCTGTTCACGCGCCATAGGGTCAGTGGGATCGGACAGCAAGATCACCGGGATCGCCGCCAAGCGGCTGTCGGCACGTAACTCGCGCAGGAGATCGATCCCACTTAGCCCAGACATCGCCGCGCCGGCAACGATTAAATCGGGCGGCTGCGCACGTATCGCGGCGAGCGCTTTTGCACCGTTGTCGACGTAGTCGACGTTCCAACGCGGCGCGAACAACGCGCGGACATCGTTGCGGATACGATCGTCGGCGATGGCGAGCAATATCCGCGCCGGCATTTTTGCCAGCGACACCTCGTTCGCAGCGGATGTCCGATCGGTCGAGCGTCGTCGCGGCGGCGAGAGTGATTGCAACTGCACGCGACTTCCATTTTGCGACTCGATGTTCATCGGTAATGTCCCCAAATGCATTTGACGCCACGGAACGGCGTCAACCTGATTGGCACCACAAGGTATTGCTAGGGGCTTGACTAAGCAACACCACGCAACCAAACGTCTGACGACGGCGGCCAATCACCAGATAAAAGTTCGGGGAATTCTACAGGACGGAGCCTTCTTATTTACATATTATTTACATGGTTTACAAAAAAAGTAGCAGGCCGTTAACGGCCCGCTACCGCATCTTGTAATAACTACTGCTTCTTTTCGATATCGCGCCCGTCCGGAGTGACGCCGCGATCGGGGCTGAAATGAATGCCGTTAAAGTCTTTGTTGATGGCATTCATCTGTTCCGGCGTTAGCGTCGGTGCGTGGGCCGGCTTCTGACCATATTTAATGATGCGGTCGATGTCCTTTTTCGCCGGCGCACGCGTTTCATATAGGCCGGCTTGCGCCTCTTTTTTCAACCGCGCTGGGCTCAACGCGCCGCGCTTGGTCGGCGTTGCCAACAGCCGCTCAGCCGATTTGCCGGTGACGGCGATAAGGTGACCCTTGATGCCATCGACGGTAGCAACCTCGAGCGCGTTGCTGCCGAAACGTACTTGGCCTTGTTGCAGTTGCAGCTCCGCTTTGAGCGGGACGTGCAGCAAGTCGCCGGTGCGTAACGTGGTTTTCGGCGCGAGTGTCACCCACTTGTAGTCGGGTCCCCGCAGCAGGCGCACCCCTTTAGCGCCGGTGACCGTCGCGCCTTCGCCCCACAACGCGAGCACGCCGGAATCGTGAACGTCGGCCGGCAGGCGGCCACAAGCATTGATACCGCTAGCGCTGCGCGGGTCGCACGTCGGCGTCAGCAGCCGGCAAGCGTCTGCGCTCGGTTTCTGCAAGCAGCGCTCGACCGCCAGGCTCGGACGTTGCACATGACCACACATTCCGGTCGGGCACAACGACTCGACACGGTCGCGAACAACATCGAGTGTGCTGGCGGTACTAGTGTTCGCCGCCGCGATTAGGATCAACGGCGTCCGACTCACCAGGTCGAGCGAGCTGCGCGCGAGCGGTGCGTTCAGCGCCGACAACCGTGTCGCCGGTCGCAATTCTGGAATACGCGGACCCGGATCGATTTGCGGAATAATTTCGATCGGCGTGAATGGACCCGGATCGAGCGCGATCAAAATGTCAGTATCGATCCACGGCCGCAGGCGCCGCACCGCCGGCCGCACGCTGCGGTCCTGGCAGGCAACCGTGTGACCCATGCTCGACAACTTGCCGCGCCAGTAGCCGCACGATGCCGGGAAACCGCAGGTCTCGCCGGGCATGCATACCGTCAGCCGCGGCGGATCGGGCATGTTGTTATCCGAGTAGCCGCGCGGAGTGACGTTACTTAGCAGAAACTCCGGCGTCTTCACCAGAACGCCGCAACCTTCGCGCAACTTGCCGAGCAACTGTGGCGCCGTGAGCGCCGACGTCGGCGTATTGAGATCGGCGCCACCGGCAACGGCAATGCCTTGGTTCAACAAGGCGATCAACGCCTGTTCTTCGGTCTTGGCGCCGGCAACACCGACGAGCGCCGACGGCAATGCCCGTTCGATCGTCGGATCCTGAATCATACGATCCTTCAGGATCGACCATGCTTCACCGAGCGTGACCGGCGCATCCGGGTTAGCAGCGTTGTGCGCATTAATATCGTCGACCAGCTTATCGACCCAATCGGTCGCACCGACGGCGCGACCGGTCTTGTTGCAAAGACCGGCTTGCGATTCCAACGCCAGCAACGATTGGAAGTTAACGCCGTTAAATCCAGAAGCACCCGGCGAGAAGTATTGACCGAGATCGGCATCGAGCGGCGACGGATAGCCACCGCCGGGGAAATGCTGCGGCTGCTTCCAAGCGAGCGTGCTCGCAACCGTGCGTAAAACCGTGTTCACTCGGTAACGATTCACTAACTCGCCTTGGCCGTTGAATTTCTGATGCGCCGGCGGATTCGGATTACTCACGTCGGTCGGATCGGCCAGGATCCACGGATCGAGCAACGGCTGCAGTTTATAGGCGTTGTCGAGCTGACTGATCGTCGGTGCACGGCGTGCGAACCAATTGGAGCCCATCATCTTGGTCAGCACCGTCTTCAGCGACCAATGGTTCGGTACGAATTCGTATTCGGTGAGATTCCACAGCATGTCACGCTGCTCGGCGGTGCGCGAGAAGCCGTGGTCGATGGTCAGACGATAACCGTTGACCGACATCCAGATTCCGTCAACCACATTGGCCGCGGTGAGGAAGGCGAGCGCTTCGTCCGGATTCACATCCGGGATCGTGCTGGTGTTGCAATTGGCGGTGCTGATGCTGTGCGCGCCGGCGGTGATCCAAGCATCGATCGTCGTTTTGTCGGCGGCCGCTAGGCCGCCGCCCGGCGGCATGCGCGGCGGATAGGCGCCGGCGTTGATGCGGCGCGACAACTCGGACTGCGCGGTGTTACCGGGCACGACACGCTTCGCCAGTGTCGAGCTGCCCGCTTGGGTGTTGACGTTAACAATTTGCGCGGCCGGATCCGCCGACAGATCCATACCGCCCGACGGCGACGGACCGCTGTGACAACCGACGCAGTTGGACGAAAAGATGGCGACGACGTCGCAATACTGTTGTTGATCCGGCGGCAACAACGGCGCCGATGCCGGGAAACGTTCGTAACCGTCGCTGAGACTGGTGATGCCTTGGCGCAGCGCCGCCTCGAGTTCCCACAACGACACCTTCGGATTCATCGCGCCGTTTAAGCTGCCGAAGCCGGCGTTCGGATTATTCGGCGCACCGGCACCGAGCGTCTGGAAGCCTTGATGGGTGACGGTGCTGTTGTTGGCGGCCGCTGGCGTTGCGGTATCAGTGGCGCAGGAATCGGCCATACCCCATGGCCGGATGCCGAACGCACCACCGGCGGGTTTGCGCACATCGCCGCGCATGATCGGCTTTAGCCGTTCACTAACAGCGGCGGCATCGTAGTAGTTACCGAACAGGGCTTTTTCCGGATGACCAGGAATGGTCCACAAGCGCCGCCAAGTGATGTTGCCGCTACCGTCGGTCTTGTTCGACGTGGAGTAAGTGGGATTGTGGCAACGCAAACAGGTCGGATCGCGATTCAGATAAACGCGCTCCAACGAATCGGCGAGCTCGGCAGTACCGCCGCTACTGCCGGCGCGACGCATCGATAGCGTGAACAGATTGGCGCGATAGATGACCGACAAGTCGTCGATCAACACCGCCGAGCGTACGAGATCGGTCATGTTCCATGCCGGCGTCGGCGCACCGGCCGCGGCCGGTGTGTGATCGCGCACCCAGGTCGCGATCGCCGGGTCTGGATTAGCGCGCGTCGGCGCACCCCAACAGTTGCTGTCCTGCGCCGCTAAACCACCGTCGGGATCGCGCTGCATCTTGATGATGTCAATGATGGTGTCGGTCCAATGATCGACGTAAGCGTTGTCCTTCATCAACATACGGGCGGCAACGTCGCGGCCGAGCAAGGTGCTGACGTCGGCGACGACTTCAACTTCGTCGACGCCGAACGCGCGGCGCCCGAGCACCACCGGGATTGCCTCGCGCGCGAAGCTGGCGTTGCCCTCGTCGTCCTTTGGTGGGTTCGGGAAGCAACCGGCGATGTTGACGAGCGCAGTGACCAGCACCAGCCATGCCGCCGAGCGCAACGAGAACGTCCGTGTGTGCATGTCGCGTTTTGCGTGTTTAGAGACCAAGGATCCATCCTCTCAATCGATCGCGTATGCCTGCCTCGGTGGCGATGCCGTCGCGCAGCACATCGCTGAAATCCGAGAACCGGAAATTGCCTTCGGCGAACGGGTCGATGCCCGCCGCCAGCAACAATGCGCCGCGCACGTCGGTCGGCGTATACCGATGGGTGGCGACGGTGACACCGGTGTTGTCGATCGCGCCGCGGATGCTGGCGCCGCCGTTGAGCGGCCCACCGATGAGCGTCGTCACGTAGCCTTGCGGCCAATGATCGCGGCCGTTGTTGCCGTTGATGTTGGGCGTGCGGCCGAATTCCGAGTTGATGATGACCATCGTGTCGTCGAGATTCAGCGTGCCGGTCGGGTTGTTGACCGGGTGATGGATGATGTCGGCGAGGTGATGCAACACGTTGTAGAAATTGGCGCTGGTGTTCAGTAAATGCATTTGCGAACCATCGCCGTGTGTGTCGTAGGTGCCGGTCAAGCCGGAGTCGATGGTGCACACGTAACGCGCCGGACCGGACGACAATAGCGACGCCGCCGCGTGCAACATCGTCTTCGCCTGCGGCACCGTGCCGGCGGTCGCCGCTGGATGCGTCGGGCAAACGTGCTCGTCGGTGTCGATCACCAGCATGTTGCCGGGGACCAGCGCCTGTAACGACGGTGCATCGTCGAGTAGCTCCGACGCCACCCAGTAGCCGTCGAAACCGGACGAACGCACCGGATCGCCGGCGCCGCGGAAGCGCAACCGATCGCGGTATTCGTGTCGCAGCGACAGCAGCAGCGAGTCCGATTCGGCGGTGATGCCGGTACGCGCTAAATTGTTGACGAAGGCGTTGGTGTTTTGGATTTGAATCACCAGCGGCCGGGTGAAGCCGGGATGGGTACCGGTGGTGGCGGCGTTGTTGGCGGTAAAGGTGGTATTACGGTGCAGGACGTACGACACCGGCAGTACCTGCGACGAGTTCACCACGCGCGCGCGGCGCTGCACCGCCGCGCCGGTACCGGCACGACGCGGATTACCGAGCCGTAAACCGGCAAGCGCGAACGGAATCGCCGCTTCATGGGGCGCCAGCTCGTGGTACTGCGTGATCATGCGACAACGCGGCAGGATGTCGTTGCGCCGATACAGCGGCTTGGCCGGCGCGCCCCAATAAATATTTCCGCCACCGGATTGAGCGGCAAACAATTGCGCGTTGGTCGGCGCCGACGGAATTGCCGGCGCTTGGCACGGCGACTGCGCGGTGTTTGCGCCCCAATTCAATAAATTCAGCGGCAATGTGCCGATGCCGTAATCGGCAAAATTCGGCGCCGCCGCGTTACCCGGTAACCACAAGGTCTCCCACGGCGAAGCGCCGGCATGCAAATAGATTTCGAGAATTTTGTAACCGGGATGGGTCGCGCAAGTCCAACCGCCGACGCTGCCGGGAATGGCACCCCAGTCACCGACATCGCACGGCGGCGCCGCTTGCGCGTTGCGTATCCATGAGCTGAGTCCGGCGGTACCGACCGCGAGCTGGGCGCCCGCCATGCCAAGGACTTTCAGAAACCGGCGCCTTCCATGCCTCACTGTCATTGTCCTTCCTTACGCGGTTAGGGATCCGTTGGTATCCTTCGCGCTGATCGAGCTCTGGCGACATCGCGCGCGCGAGTGTGAACATCGAATCAGTCGTGCACGGTACACCCGCGTGGGATAAGGCGGTCAACATGTCTTTGGTCGTAGTACTAACGTACGCAGCGATCACAAAAAAAATTGCGTAGTCTTGCGAAGCGCTGAACACCAGCGCGGTACCTGTCATTTCTTACAGGTATCGTGCGCGAAAACGTCGTCGGTATCGTCGGTTTTAACTACCCTGTCAGTTTGTACAGCTATGACGCTCCTCAACCAAATCGTTTCATGTCGCCCGTTACTTTCAACGGGAACGATCATGGAATTGGTAGCGGCGCGCAGCAGCGACAACAGTATCAAGCACAACGACATGCCGAAGATGTTCGAATTGCGTTACCGCGTCTTTCGGCAGCGGTTGCAATGGGACGTAGCGACAAACGGCCGCTACGAGCAGGACGACTACGATAGAGACGATACGGTTTACGTCATCGCCCGCACACCGCAGGGCGACATCGACGGTTGTTGTCGGTTGTTGCCGACAACCGGGCCCTACATGCTCAAAGATACTTTCCCCGAATTGCTGCAAGGACGGCCGGCGCCGTCCGATCCGTCGATCTGGGAGATCAGCCGCTTTGCCACCAGCTCGCGCGATAAAGGCGACGGCGCTCGGTTTTCCGATACGCCGGTACGGCTGATCGATAAGCTCGTTGAATTCGGCGCGGCAGCCCATATCTCCAGCTTTGTATTTGTGACGACGGTCGCGTTCGAACGACTGTTGCGCCATCTTGGACTAATCTGTCCGCGGTTAGCACCACCGATGCAAATTGGTATCGAGAAAACCGTCGCCCTGCAATTGAACGTCAACGCTCACACGATCGGTACGCTTGCCTGGCGCCTACGTCCGACCCAATCGATGAAAAGCGCTTGATCTCGAATGAAGACGCTTGGCATTGCGGTATCGGCCGCCGGCGAGTCATGGATTGCCGCACGCCTATCGATGCTGCGCATCGATTACTTTGACAGCCGTACGGCGTGCGACATTACCGCCTACGAGCTCGTGCTAGTTGAAGAACAGCAGGGATATCGTATCTCGCGTACGATCAAAGACATCTTAGAAGCGGCAGAACGCCATACTATTCCGGTCGTTTTTTTCTCGACGCGCCCGCCGTTGCAGGTGGTATGGAGTCCCGACTGCGAACTGTCCCGAGACAAGAACGGCGAGCACCTCTTGCGCTGCGCACGCTATCGACAGGTTGTGCCGTCGTTACGCACGAAACAAAACACGGACGACGAAACAGCACCAACCACGTTGGTCTATTTAGGTTCGTAACGCTCGACCGTTACGGTCGGATTAATCCCATATGGATCGCGCGCGCAACCGCTTGCCGGCGATTGGTCGCTTGCAGTTTTTTGGTGGCATTGGCCAAGTGGAACACGATAGTACGCTCGGACAACCGCAAAATCGCCGCTGTCTCCCACGCGGTTTTGCCGGAAGCAGCCCACGTAAGACATTCGGTTTCGCGCACGGTTAATTTATCGTGAGTGACCATGATGTTCTGTTGCGCAAACACCAACCGCCGAACCGCTTCGTGTACATAGCCAGCGAGCACTTGTGCGCCGGCGATTGCAGGCGTCAGCTCGTCGTTGGCTTTTTTATGGGATATCGAACTGGCGACGCTCAAGACCGCCGTCTCTCCCGGCATGCCGCGCAACGGAAACGAAACACCGGTCCGCAATCCATGACTCTTGGCATCTTCCCACAACGCCCGGCGCGCCGGCGTATCGAAGAGTTGGTCACTCCATCGCATCGGTAGAATGCGTGGCTGTACCAAACAACCCGAAACGATGGGATCGATATCGATGTAGCCGGCAGCGTTGTAATGTTCCCACCACTGCTTCGAATAACCGCTGAGTACAAACTGAAACGGCCTGGAATTGGCGAGATGCGCACGGAAGCCGTAAATGAATTTGTCGAAACCGAGGGTGGCAACTAGCTTTTTTATTTCCTGATGAAGCCCGTCCAGCGTATCCGCCTGTAGCAACGATTCTAATTTTTCAAACGTAAGTACAAATTCCATCTCCCCAGCTCCCCTAATTTTTATAAACGTCGTCGCGCCTTATATCGGGTGCGAAGTTTGACCACATCGGATTTAGGGTCAAGTGGCCAAATTGCCACAGCGCTATTACGCTCATATGATCCCACGCGTGGCCGAACTTGCTGCTCGCCACTCACTCCAATTATTTATTGGGAATTAATGACAGGAGGCGTCATGGAACTACCGACCACCGCCGATAGAGTGCCGCAACATACGTCCGACGTGACGAATCACGCGTTACGGTTGTCGACCAAGAAGGATTTGGCCTATTACCGCGACCATCCGCAGGAAATCGATCAACGCCTGCAGGTGTTGGAGAAGGAATGGGATATCGAGCGTGCGCTTGAAGCCAATGCGGCATCGGTCATTTTGGCCGGCGTCGGTTTAGCGGTGTTTGTGAGTCGTCGCTTCTTGTTCGTGCCCGGCATCGTCGCGGGATTTTTATTGCAGCACGCGCTACAGGGCTGGTGTCCGCCGCTGCCGCTCTTGCGGCGCTTGGGCTTTCGCACCGAGCGCGAGATCGATGGCGAACGGCAAGGACTCAAAACGATCCGTCGACGAACCCAAGAAGGGCGCTCCGACTATCAACCGGGGGCACGAAGCGACAACACTACGGTTCCGCATTAACAAGTAGATGACACCGGCCGCACTATTCTTTTTTTCGAACAAGACGTGCTGCTAGAAAAAAGCCCTTGGTATGGCCGTCCACTTCACCGTTGAGAAAATCGACGTAGTAGATGAGCGGCGGTAACTCCTTGATGGCGGTGACGCTCCAATACGGCGCTCCTTCACCCAGGTTTTTGACGTTCGGAAATATGACTGTATTTATCGCCGGATTGCTGCAATCGTGTTCAACAATGCTGTAGAGCTCTTCGATGGTTGGTACGCGCCAACCGTTACCGAGCTTTTGGGCGGCTTGTTTGGCTTCCTCCAAATACAACAGTTTCGCCGTGCCGACACATCCGGCGTCTTTTTTCCAAGTGGTGCCCAGGCTACAGCGGCTCCACGTTAATTTTGTCTTTTGATCGAATGCCTCGCCTTCACGGAGGATGAAGCGTGATGTGGGAGTACTTGCCGGTTTATTTTTATTGCAAGCCCCCAGAGCAATGCCTGAATTGCAGCATGCAATAACGAGGAAATAAATAATAAGTCTAGTCATAGCTAGGGCAATCGGCCGTGTTGTTTAGCAACGCTAGACTAGGCTGGATCCAACATCGGCGCGATCCGCATTTCACACGATTGCGCCATCGCTAGACTGATGCCGGGGAGATCGACCTCGGTGGTGAATTTGATCGGCGCGACGAACAAGCCCAGCGTTTGGCGCGTGCCCAGGGTCATTATCAACATCGCAGCGGCAAGCAACGTGGTGCCAAGGAATCGGTAGCGAATGTTTTGCGGGCGGAGACGCGATATCAAGCGTCCGGGAATTCTTTAATGAATTAATGACTCAGGATGCCAGGTAATACCGAGGACAGTAGAAACCCGAAAGGAGCAGTTAAAAACAAAAGTCCGCGCTCGGCGGCCTTTCGATTTACTGCGGAATTGCTGGTTACTTAAAGCGCGATGACGGACTAGTTTGAGGGACTAACTGGGAATTAAAAACTCAGTCGTATAATTTTAAAAACTCGTCGATAACATAGGTCGCTGCGCTTTTCCGCAATACAGGGATATTATTTCGAGTTTACTGCACCCGCTCGATCACCACGCCCTTCACGTTATCAATGGCGGCACCAAACGATTCCTTGGCAGCGACCAGGCCAAGGGCAACGATCTGGTTTTGGCTTTGATCGATCGACGCGTCGACCGGCAGTCGGATGACGAGCATGCCGTCGGCGGAGATGGCGATCGTCAGGTTGGCGGAACCGCCGCCCGGTAACTGAACGGTGACGTTTGCGGTCGTGCCGCCAAGCAAAGAAATCGAAACTACGAAAGTGACTGATTACGAAGACAACGTCACCTTCCTCAAGACCGCCCTACCTATTGTTTCGTTTGCCCTCTTTGACACGGTGCATGACGGTAAGCAACTTCGCTGCATCATTGCCGTCGCGCGTGACGTTTGTACAACTGACGTACTTTGTGGTTGCGTTAGGCAGTGTTAAAATTTTCTAAGCCGATGAATATATTTTGTTATCTCGTTTTGGAAAAATTTAGAATCGGGTTGACGCAATATATTGCGTCATTTAGGGCAGCTACTTTTAGGCTACCAAGGCACTTCGTTGAAAGATCAACTTCTTCGCAATGCAGAAGAAATAAACCGTCTTCATAGACGTATCCACGATACGTTTAAAGAGAAAAACAAGAACGAACATAAAAAACGTGAATGGCAACAAGCCTGTAAGGAGTTTCACGAACGATACCCAACGCTCGCATTTCCCGGTGGGCTTAATGGCGCGTATGAAAGAATTCTGACCGGTGAATCAGGAGCCGTAGAAGCGGCACTATTTTTCCTGGAATGCAGGCCATATTTCTTTCGATCCGGCTACATATTTAAGGACATCCTACGTAAGCTTAAGAAAGCACCGCTACATGGCGAACAACGAAGCCGCTTTGAAGTAGTGCTAGAAAAATACAATGAATACAGAAAACAAAGGCAGAGAAGCGCCTAACCCGACGTTCAACCGGACGCGGGGCGTCGACGGCGTAATATTTTGTTTCAGTGGCCCCCGCCGGTTAACTTTGCGTTATGTTTCAAGAACCGCATGATCACCATACGAGCGTTTGAAGAATCAGACTGGCCGCAACTTTGGAAGCTGATTGCGCCTGTCTTCCGTGCTGGAGAGACCTACGCGTTCTCACCTGACATCACGGAAGTCGAAACGCGCAAAGTTTGGGTGGAGACTCCATCTGCCACATACGTCGCGGAGGCGGTGGACGGTTCAGTGGTTGGAACCTACTACCTCAAGCCAAACCAGCCGGGTTTAGGATCTCATGTGTGCAATTGCGGCTACATCGTCGGCAAAAATGCCCGCGGGAATGGCGTGGCATCGCTCATGTGTGAACATTCACAACGCGAAGCAAGACGCTTTGGTTTTCGTGCCATGCAATTCAATTTGGTCGTCTCAACCAACGAAGGCGCGGTTCGTTTGTGGAAAAAGTTGGGATTTGAAGTAGTGGGCACGTTACCAAGTGGATTTAAGCATTCGAAACTGGGCTACGTGGACGCTTTCGTCATGCACAAGCAGCTTGAAATCGGGTAAGGGCCGGCATCTAACCGGCCCTCCCCACACCACCTAGCATGCGGGTCCGCACTAGGCGGTTGAAGCAGGGTAATGAAAACGAGTCCACTGGTCTTTGATCGACACCAACCCTTGTTCCTTGAGCCACGCGT